>JBIJDI010000254.1:0-4436 GCA_044344235.1 Sulfuritalea sp.
AAATTTGCCCGCCCAACTCAATGAGCAAGACCTCAATGTCGGCCCAACGGACATTTGCCGATACAGGCCGGGCATAGATCAGTTCCAGCGTACGCTGGTGTTTTCGCTTCATAGCTAGATGGTAGCAAATAGTGGTATCAGAAGGCAAGCACTATCACTCCCCGTAGTGCCCGTCATACGGCTTCCTCCGGGCACGTGGAATATGCAGTTTCCGACCCGGCACCCCCTGCTACTCTCGCTACTCTTGCTACCGATCAGCGTTCGCGCCAGGCGAAGGTAGCAAGAGTAGCAACAGTAGCAACACCCTCTGATGTCGAAATCCTATGGTCCACGCTCCAATCCAGCTCAGTCAGCGGCGCCGGATTGATCACCACGCTCCGCCGGCGCCCGGATTCCTCCAGCCAGGCCCGCCCCCGATCGGCGAGAATGGCAAGGGCCGCGCGCAGGTCGCGGCTGTCCCGGACGAAATTTGGACCGTATTGGTAGATCCGCTTCGTCGGCACACGAGTGGTCAGCGGTGGACGGCCCATTGGGGAAGACGCAGTTTCCGACCCGCCACCCCCTGCTACCCTCGCTACTCTTGCTACCGATCAGCGTTCGCGCCAGGCGACGGTAGCAAGAGTAGCAACAGTAGCAACACCCTCTGATGTCGAAATCCTATGGCCCACGCTCACTCCGTCTCAGTCAGCAACGCCGGATTGATCACCACGCTCCGCCGGCGCCCGGATTCCTCCAGCCAGGCCCGCCCCCGCTCGGCGAGAATGGCAAGCGCCGCGCGCAGGTCGCGGCTGTCCCGAACGCAATTTGGACCGTATTGGTAGATCCGCTTCGTCGGCACCCGATCAGTTCCGTTGGCTTGCGCTTCGCTGCGCAGCCACGAATCGAGCCGGATCGCCGCCGCCAGCGAGGGCGGCGTGTCCAGGTCGGCGAGCAGGCGCCGTGCTTCGTTCAAGTGCCAGCCCACGATGCAGGCCGCGGCGCGGATTTCCTCGGCCGTGATCGTTCCGCTCACCCCATGCTCCAGCACATGGAACAAGGCTGCGAGCCGCGCGACGTTCTCCGCTGCCTTGGCCGCCACATCGCGCACGCTGCGGAAAGCGCCTCGCGCGCCCAGCTCGCCCTCGACCTCATCGTGAAAGCGTATCCACTCGGCACGTGCCTGCGGCGACAGATCCAGCACCGCCGGGGTGAGGCAGCCCTGCACGTCGGTCGCGAGCGGTTGCGCGAGCAGCTCACGGATGCGTGCCCCGAACAGCGCCACCAGCGGCATCGCCTCGGGCGCCGCGCGGTAGGCGCGCGTGCCCTGCGTGCTCCCGGGCCAGGCGATCAGGAAGCGCGCGATGAATCCGGTGCCGCGCGGCAACGTGCCGGCACGCTCCAGGAAGCCGCGCAACGCCTCGGGCTGGAGCATCAGGCCGAAGGTGAGCCGCCGGCCGCGCAGCACGAAGGAGGGCTTGGAGCGCCGGTCGATCGCCATCTCGCCGCCGTCCCACAACACGTTGAGGAGCGCAAGGTTGCGCAGGATCGTGTCCTGGCCCATCCCGTGCGCACCGAACACCGCGCCGGCCTCGGCCGAGAGCACCCCGCCGCTCGGCCAACCGGTGGCCAGCGCATGGGCAAGCGCCTCCGGGGTCGCATCCGCATAGAGCAGTCGCGGGACGAGCGCCGGCACCGGCGCATGGCCTACCAACGCCTCCAGTTCGCCTTCCTCGCCCGCCGTGTCCTGCGTTCGGCGCCGCTTGTGTTTGATCGCATCAAGGATGCCGGCCTTCTTCGCCTCGAACACCGCCGTAGCCGCTTCGAGCTTCGCGATCTCGGGAGACATCTCCTGCCGCCGCCCGATTTCCCAGTCGCGCAATGCCGGGCAGAAGATCGCATCGCAGGTGGTTTTGCGTTCCCCGGAGTCGGCTACCGCCAGCAGATAAAGGGATATGGGTCCTACCAACTGGTGGTCGCGGCGGACGTTCGCCAAGCCTTGGGCCGCGAGCGAAAGAGCGGAAAGGGCCGAGCAGGCCACCAGCGCCATCGGTGCCTGGACGAATTCCTGCGCCTGCCGTACCGCTTCACGCAGGATGTGCGGCAGCGCCTCGTCGGGATACGGCTGCGCGTCCAGCGGCTCGGTCAGCGGTTCCGGCTCTGGCCATTCCGTGTCCCTCGCCTTGGCGGCGCCACTCGTATCGAGAACGCCATCCGCGGGCTCCTTGGCGGCAGCGATCGAAGCGCGCACGGCCTCAAGGCCCCCGACCCGGTACAGGTCATTGAAGTCCGTGGCGCCGACCGGACGATCCGCGCCAAACGCCGGGACGGCGACAAGGGCACCGACCCCACTCGCAGCCCCCCGGGCGCGGGCGCGACCCGGATTGCCCGCTATGCCCTCGTCGTCATCTGCGCACACGATGAGTTGCGCGTCGGGATAGTTCTCCCGGATCGCCCCGGCGACCGGAGCCAGATTACCGGCGTTGAAGGCAACGGCGACGGCGTACCCAGTTGCGGCGTGAATACTGGCGCCCGTAGCGTAGCCCTCGGCGATACAGACCACGTTGCCGGCGACGCCGATCAGGAAATACAGGCCGGCGACCCGTCCGCCCTTCAGGAATCGCTTCGTACCGCTCGCGCCGATGAATTGCAGGCTGTGCAGTTCGCCGGCCGCGTCGCGGATTGGCACGAGCAACGCTCCCTTGAATACGCGCAGCCCATGCGCAACGACCCCTTTGCGTGCCAGGTAGGGATGCGCATCGTCAGCCGGCCGCGCGGCGTGCCAGATGCGTGCGGCAACCTCACGGGCGGCGGCATGGCGCCTGATCGCTTCCTCCGTCCGTCGGGAGCTGGCTGTCGTCGCCTTGGCGCGCAGCGCATCGAGCTCCGCCGGCGTCAGCTCGCGCCCGATGTCGACGCGCCAGGATTCCCAGCCCTTGCCGTCGCGCCAGTTCTCCAGTCCGCCGGCAGGAATGCCGTCCAGGTGGAGCAGGTAGGCCGCATCGGCCTTGCCATTCTTGCCCGCTGCATCGCAGCGGTGAATGCAGCCGTCGGCGATGAAGTTCTCGGGCGGAATGATGTCGCGCGCGGCGAGTGCCGCCCGAAACTGGTCAATGACCTCGATCCTTGCCAGGACGGGCGCCAGGCGCGGCCGCCTGGCCGTTGCAATCGTACCGGCAGCCATGCCTTCGCGGCATCAGGTCGACTGCCGGCCGCCGGCTCGGGCGATCTTCACCCGGGCGGCGATCCACTCGCTCACGTCCGATTCGAGCCACCCGACCGCGCGCGGCCCGAGCGGCACCGGCTTCGGGAAGACGCCGTCCTTGATGTACTGGTAGATGGTGCTGCGCGAAAGTCCTGTGCGCGTCTGAACTTGCCTACGTCGAAGGAAGGAAGGCTCACGCTGGATCGTTTGCGTCATTTTAGTAACCTCGCGGCTGTTAGTGGAAGACAGCACCATCCTTCCACCCCACGCGGCCCTTGTGAGCCCGAATCGGAGCCTCGATGAGGCTCCGAAAACCCATTGACAACGGGAGGCACTTGGTTCTCGACAGTGGAACGGCCGCGGCCATAACCGCTGCGCGATTCCCGGTTATCCACGGGCCGATGCGTGCGGCCCCTCTCTGGCACGCGCGGATCGGGCGGTGGGTAACCGTGGTTGATCGAATGATTCGTCATCCGACCCCTGCGCGTAGAGCAGATCTTGGCGAATGCTGCAAGCCGATTTGAGGCTTTGCTGGAGCACCAATTCGAGGCGCGACGTGAAACAAAGGATCTGCGTGGCGCTGCATGCTCGCGGTTCTCAAGCGGGTGATCCGGGGAACTCTCCAGAGACGAATCGGTCACACCGCTGATCGTACAGGTGGCTCCTTCAGCCCGCTTGATGCTCGTAAGCGCATCGCCCTTGCTCGCAACGTCGAGCGCCAAAGCCGGACTCATCTCCTGGAAGCCGGCAGCCGCAAGGCACGGAGATATACGTAAGCCTGCAGCAAACGAATAAGCAACGAGCGCCGTTTTGCCGCAGTCATCTACGGTGGCAGCGACGCAATCAGGCTACGCCCGCATTCGCGCGTGACAGCCCTACTCAACTGCCCTAGCGGCACCCTCTGTTTCAATCAGCAATGTTCTGCGCCAAGCGTGCCGCGTGTGACATACATGAGGCAGGATCGCGCCGACCAATCGCAATGGCGCCAGCCAGTGCGATCCCTGCGGCAACGCTGTCCGCGCCAAGCGGCAGCAGTTCTGCGCCAATCGCGTCGTCACTACCGCGGCGCCAGCCGGTAGTGACGACGCGCTCAATGCCCCAGCCGACAAGGCTTTCCGGTCGCTGGCGCAAGTGACGACCCCAAGTGACGGGCTCCCTGACCCGTCGTCCTGCTGGACCGCGCAATGCGGTCCTTCTACCTGCCCGCTCCCCGCGGGCTAAGTCCGAAGCCGCGCCGCATAGGCGCACCTCCGAG
>JBIJDI010000255.1:0-4406 GCA_044344235.1 Sulfuritalea sp.
TTGATCACATCGGAATCGATGGCGGTCAGCATCACGTTCGGCCGCAGATTCTGCCGCTCGAATGCCCGATCGATGCGCGAGCGACCGGTAAAAGTCGCATCGTAGGTAATCAGCGGATGCTCGGCCAGCGCCGCCAGTGTCAGTGGTTGGCGCTCCAATAGCGGATGGCCGCGCGGGGTCACCACCAGATGCGCCCATTGGAAGCAGGGCAGGGTCAATAGATCCGAATGGCGATCCAGTGCCTCAGTGGCGATGCCGAGATCTGCACTGCCTTCCAACACCCACTCGGCCACCTGCAGCGGACTGCCTTGCTGGATGTGCAGCCGGATTTCCGGGTGGCGCTGAACGAAGCGCCGGATCACTGGCGGCAACGTGTAGCGCGCCTGGGTGTGGGTGGTTGCAATCGACAGCGTGCCGCTGCTTTCCGCCGCGTAATCCTCGCCAACCCGCTTCATGTTCTGCGCTTCGAGGAGCATGCGCTGCGCCATGGCCAGCACGATTCGGCCGGGTGCGGTGATGGCCGTAAGCCGCTTGCCGCTGCGCTCGAAAATCGTCAGACCCAGTTCTTCCTCGAGCAACCCGATCTGCTTGGACACCCCCGGCTGCGACGTGAATAGCGCCTCGGCGGCGGCGGAGATGTTCAAGCCGCGCCGCTCGACTTCGACCAGATAGCGTAGCTGCTGGAGTTTCATGGACTGATTATATCTTCTAGTTATATACAAATAGCAATAAGGTATTTTTCGGGACTATAAGAAGCCGCTACGATGCACTGCATCATGGAATTCATCCTCAATCCCCTGCTTCCCCTGTCCGGTTTCGCCGTCGGCCTGCTTGTCGGCCTGACCGGTGTCGGCGGCGGTTCGCTGATGACCCCGCTGCTGGTCCTGGTCTTTGGCTTCAAGCCGGCGACCGCAGTGGGCACTGACTTGCTCTACGCGGCGATTACGAAGAGCGGCGGTTCGTGGGTGCATCACCGTCACGACAACATCGACTGGACGATCACCGGCCGACTTGCGCTCGGCAGCGTCCCCGCTGCCGGCCTCACGCTTCTTCTGTTGGCTCAGCTTGGCGTACAGGGCCACGGCGCCACGGGCCTGATCTCGGTGGTGCTCGGATTCGCCCTGCTGCTCACCGCCCTCTCCCTGTTCTTCCGCCAGCGCCTGCTTGACCTGGCCAAGCGCCGTAGCGCCAGCGCCGACTTCTCGCACCGCCATGTCGCTGGCCTCACTGTGGCAGTGGGAGCCGTCGTCGGCGCGCTGGTGACGATTTCCTCGGTAGGTGCTGGCGCACTGGGCGTCACGGCGCTGGCCTTCCTTTACCCCCAACTCGCCACTCGCCGCATCGTCGGTTCCGACATCGCCCACGCGGTGCCCCTGACCCTGGTGGCCGGCCTCGGCCACTGGTGGCTGGGCACCGTCGACATGGTGCTGCTGGTTTCGCTGCTGCTCGGATCACTGCCCGGTATCGCACTCGGTGCCCACTTTGCCGCCAAGGTGCCCGAACGCGCGCTGCGCGGCCTGCTCGCCTCCGTCTTGCTGCTGATCGGCGGCAAGCTGATCTTCGTTTAGGGAAACGCCATGTACAAATACGACGACTACGATCACGCCAT
The DNA here is from genome assembly GCA_044344235.1 of Sulfuritalea sp. Lineage (GTDB taxonomy): Bacteria > Pseudomonadota > Gammaproteobacteria > Burkholderiales > Rhodocyclaceae > Sulfuritalea. The sequence continues at coordinate 1,610 of JBIJDI010000255.1, forward strand.
TGTCCAGGCCCGCGTCGCGCAGTTTCGCGATCAGATCCGGCGCTATCTTGCCGGAGAACTGACCGACGACGAATTCCGTCCGCTGCGCCTGCAAAACGGCCTCTACATTCAGCGCCATGGGCCAATGCTGCGCCTCGCCGTGCCCTACGGCCTGCTCTCGGCGAAGCAATTGCGCAAGTTCGCCGACATCGCACGGCGCTACGACCGCGGCTTCGGCCACTTCACCACACGCCACAACCTGCAACTGAACTGGGTCAAGCTGCCCGACGTTCCGGAGATCCTCGCCGAACTGGCGCAGGATGAACTGCACGCGATCCAGACCTCGGGCAACTGCATCCGCAATGTCACTACCGACCACTTTGCTGGCGTCGCCGCCGACGAAATTGCCGATCCCCGTCCCTGGGCGGAGATCCTGCGCCAGTGGTCGAGCTTCCATCCCGAGTTCGCCTACCTGCCGCGCAAATTCAAGGTCGCGATCTCTGGTGCCGCTGAAGACCGCGCGGCGATTCAGGTGCATGACCTCGGCTTGCAGGTCGTGCGCAACGATGCCGGCGAGATTGGTTTCAAGGTCTATGCCGGCGGCGGCCTCGGCCGCACCCCGCTGCTCGGTCAGGTAGTCCGCGAGTTCCTGCCCTGGCAGCACCTGCTGACCTACACCGAGGCGCTGGTACGCGTCTTCAACCGCCATGGCCGCCGCGACAATGCCTACAAGGCGCGCATCAAGATCCTGGTCAAGGCACTCGGGCGCGAAGAGTTCGCCAGACAGGTCGACGCAGAATGGTCGCATCTGAAGAACGGTCCCTCGACCCTGACGCCTGCCGAGGTCGCTCGCGTCTCAGCGCAGTTCGCAGCACCGAAGTACGAAACCCTGGCCTCCGACGATCTCTGCCATCTCGCCCACCTGCACGAGGACAAGGCCTTCGCGCGCTGGGTCGAGCGCAATGTACAGGCGCACAAGATCGCCGGTTACGCTTCGGTTACGCTGTCGTTGAAAAAACCCGGGGCCGCCCCGGGCGACGCCAGCAGCGAACAAATGGAGGCTGCTGCCGAGCTGGCCGAGCGCTACAGCTTCGGTGAAATCCGCGTCTCGCACGAACAGAATCTGATCCTCGCCGACGTGCCGCAACGCGAGTTGTACACCGTTTGGCACCGCGCCAAGGCCGCTGGTCTGGCCTCGCCCACTGTAGGCCTGCTGCAGGACCTTATCGCCTGCCCCGGCGGCGACTTCTGCGGTTTGGCGAATGCCCGCTCACTGCCCATCGCCGCCGCGATCCAGGAGCGCTTCGAAGATCTCGACTACCAGCACGACATCGGCGAACTCGAACTCAACATCTCCGGCTGCATGAACTCGTGCGGCCACCATCACCTCGGCGCGATCGGCATTCTCGGCGTCGACAAGAATGGCGAGGAGTGGTACCAGGTCACCGTCGGCGGCCGCCAGGGCAACGCTGCGCGTATCGGCGAAGTGATCGGTCGCGCCTTCGCCGCCGCCGAAGTACCCGATGCCGTCGAGCGACTGATCGGCGCCTATCTCGCGCATCGTCATGTCGACGAACACTTTATCGACACCTACGACCGCATCGGCGAAGAAGTCTTTCGCAACGCTGCGTATTTACCTAAACCCGCTCACCCCCATCAAACAAGGAAAGTCGCAAATGGCTAACAAACAGATCATCAAGGAACGTCGCCTGCAGGACGATGCGTGGAAAGTCGTGAACCTGGTCGACGGCGTCGCGCCATTCGACGTCTGCCTGCCGGTCGGCCCGCTGCTGGTGCCGGTCTCGGTGTGGAAAGCAAAGAAGGCCTGCCTGATCGCCCGCGAATACGAGCACGGCACACCGCTGGGCGTCTGGCTGTCGCCCGAGGACGACGTGGCCGAGATCGCCAAGGACGTCGACGACTTCACCGTGATCGCGGTGCACTTTCCAAAGTTCGCCGACGGTCGTGGCTACTCTACTGCACGCCTGCTGCGCGAACGCTACGGCTATGACGGCGAACTGCGCGCCTTTGGCGACATCGGCCGCGACCAGATTTTCTTCCTCAATCGCGTCGGCTTCGACAGTTTCGTGCTCGGCGAAGGCAAGAGCGCTGAAGAAGCGCTGACCGCCTTCAACGACTTTCCGGAGACCTATCAGGCTGGCGCCGACCAGCCCGAACCTCTTTTCCGCCGCCGTACTGCCTGACGAGAACAGCATGATCCGAGAATCCCTGCCTGACCTGGCCAATCCCGAGTTGGTGAATAGCGTGGCCGAAAAAGCCGCGCGCGCCGCCACGTTCTTGCGCAACATCGCGCGCGACTACGCTCCCGTGGTCTTTGCCAACAGTCTGGGAGCCGAAGACATGGTGCTCACTGACCTGATCTGGCGCAACGACATCAACATCGGAGTGTTCTCGCTGGACACCGGACGCCTGCCGGTCGAAACCTACGAGCTGATCCATCAGGCGGAAAAGCACTACGGTCGCAAACTTGACATCTTCTTTCCGCGACATGATGCGGTCGAAGCCTACGCCCGCCGCCACGGCAGCCACGGCTTCTACGATTCGGTCGAGGCGCGCAAGGCCTGCTGCCATGCCCGCAAGGTGGAACCGCTGCAGCGCGCACTTGCCGGCAAGGGTGCCTGGGTCACCGGCCTGCGCGCCACGCAGTCGACTACCCGCGACAAGCTGAAAGTGATCGCTCAAGACACCACGAACAATCTGGTCAAGGCAAGCCCGCTTTCGGATTGGAGCGAGGCAGAAGTCTGGGTGTACATCCGCGCCAACCGCGTGCCGTATAACCGGCTGCACGACCGCAACT
>JBIJDI010000257.1:0-4398 GCA_044344235.1 Sulfuritalea sp.
CGTTGCGCTGCTGTTGCTTCACCTGGCTCCTGCGCACGCCGGCAAGACGCTCGACCAGATCCGGCAGCGGGCGCAACTGGTGTGTGGTGTCAGCACCGGCGTCATCGGCTTTTCCTCGGCCGACAGTCAGGGCCGCTGGAACGGGCTCGACGTGGATGTCTGCCGCGCAATAGCCGCGGCCGTGCTGAATGATCCGAACAAGGTCAAGTACGTGCCGCTCAATGCGCAGCAGCGCTTCACGGCGCTGCAATCGGGCGAGGTCGACATCCTCTCGCGCAACACGACCTGGACACTGACGCGCGATGCCTCGCTGGGCCTGCATTTCACTGCCGTCACTTATTACGACGGACAGGGCTTTCTGGTGCCGAAAAAGCTCAAGGTCACCAGCGCAAAGCAGTTGAAGAACGCGGAGATCTGCGTGCAGTCGGGTACCACGACCGAGAAGAACCTGAGCGACTGGTTCAAGGCGCAGGGCATCAAGATCAAGCCGGTGGTGTTCGAGAAGTTCGAGGCCTCGATCAAGGCCTTCTTCAGCGGCCGCTGCCAGGCCTACACCACCGATGCCTCGGCCCTGGCCTTCATCCGCAGCAAGGAAGCCCCGAACCCGGATGACTATGTGGTGCTGCCCGAACTGATCTCCAAGGAACCGCTGGGGCCGGTGGTGCGACGCGGTGACGACGAGTGGTTCGCCATCGTCAAATGGGTGATCTTCGCCCTGATCGAAGCCGAGGAGTACGGCGTCACCCAGGCCAATCTGGAGCAGATGAAAGCCAGCACCGATCCGGCCATCCAGCGCCTGCTGGGCAGTGCCGAGGACAGCGGCAAACTGCTCGGGCTGGAACGCGACTGGGCGGCACGCGCCGTGAAGGCGGTAGGCAACTATGGCGAGATGCACCAGCGCAATGTCGGCAGCGCCTCGCCGCTCAAGCTGCCGCGCGGCGTCAACGCCTTGTGGAGCAAGGGCGGACTGATGTACGCGCCGCCGATTCGCTGAATCGCCGTCTCGCCAGCACCGACTTTTCCTCCGAGATGCAAGGTCGTCACCGACGCGAATTAGGAATCCAGGCGTTGCTGGCGGCTGTAGTGCTGGCCGCGCTGTGGTGGCTGCTCGATGTCACCGCCGCCAACATGGCCGAACGCGGCATACGCAGCGGCTTCGGCTTCCTGCTCGAACCCGCCGGCTTTGCCATCGGCGAAAGCCTGCTGCCATTCGATTCCGCCGACAGCACGCTGATGGCGCTGGCCGCAGGGCTGGCCAACACGCTGCGCGTCGCAGTGCCGGCAATCGTCATCAGCAGCGTGCTCGGCACGCTGATCGGCCTCGGCAGGCTTTCGCCCAATCTGCTGCTGCGCGGTCTTTGCGCAGCCTACGTCGAGACCCTGCGCAATGTGCCGCTGCTGCTGCAGTTGCTCGCGTGGTACTTCGTGGTGACCGACCTGCTGCCGCTGGCCAGCGAAGCGCAGCAACTGGCGCCGTATGTATTCCTCAGCAAGAGCGGGCTGGCACTTCCTTGGCCGGGCGGTGACAGCGGACTGTTCGACCTTCCGCTGCGCGGCGACATGGGGATCGCCGGCGGCGCCGCGCTGACCCCGGAGTTCCTTGCCCTGCTGCTCGGGCTGAGCCTCTATACCGCGGCCTACGTCGCCGAAACCGTGCGCGCCGGAATCCAGGCGGTGCCGCGCGGACAAAGCGATGCGGCGCTGGCGCTGGGCATGACGCGAATCCAGCTCTTTCGGTTGGTGCTGTTGCCGCAAGCCCTGCGCAGCATCATCCCGCCACTGACCAACCAGCATCTGAGCCTGACCAAAAACGCTTCGCTCGCCGTCGCCATCGGCTATCCCGATCTGGTGTCGGTCGCCAACACGACGCTGAACCAGACCGGCCGCGCTGCCGAATGCATCGCCCTGATCATGGCGGTGTACCTGATTCTTTCGCTGCTGACGGCCTGGCTCAGCGGCTGGCTGGAGCGTCGCAGCGGACGGTGGGCTGAGCGCGCATGAATCAACTCGCCACAACCCGGCTCTGGCTGCGCCACAACCTGTTTTCGGATGCGTTCAGCAGCCTGACAACGCTAGTATTGGTGGCGGCCGCGTTCTGGTGGCTACCGGGGCTGATCGACTGGATGCTGCTGCAGGCGGTATTCAAGGCGGATGCCAACGCCTGTCACGCCGTGAATCATGCGGGGGCCTGCTGGGGCGTGGTGGCAGAAAAATACCGCTTCATCCTCTTCGGCCGCTACCCCCATGCCGAACAGTGGCGGCCGCTGCTGGCGACCGCGCTGCTCCTCCTGGCAATTGTCGCCAGCGGTCTGCGCCTGCTGGCGCGCGGCCCGCTGCTGGCGACATGGGCACTGGCCCTGCCTGCATTCTTCCTGCTCATGGGTGGCGGCTACTTCCACCTCAGTCCGGTCGAGAGCGATCAATGGGGCGGCTTGCCGCTGACGCTGCTGCTGGCGACCATGGGCATGCTGCTGGCCTTTCCGCTGGCGATTCTGGTCGCCCTTGGCCGGCAATCCGGTCTGCCCCTGCTGCGGGCCTTATGCGCGATCTACGTCGAACTGGTGCGCGGCGTGCCGCTGATTTCGGTGCTGTTCCTCGCCTCGTTCCTGTTCCCCATCATCCTGCCGCAGGGCTTCTCGATCGATGTGCTGCTGCGGGTTCAGGGGGCGATCGTCCTGTTTGCCGCCGCCTACCTGTCGGAAACCATTCGTGGCGGACTGCAGGCGATCCCCGCCGGCCAGCACGATGCCGCGTCGGCGCTGGGTCTCGGTGGCTGGCAGGCCATGCGCTGGATCATCCTGCCGCAAGCGCTGCGCGCCGTGATTCCTTCCATGATGAACAGCGCGGTGAGCGTCTTCAAGGACACCTCGCTGGTGACCGTGGTCAGCCTGTACGAATTGACGGCCTCGCTTTCGCTGGCGCTGGCGGGCGACGCCGAATGGCGCTCATACTATCTCGAAGGCTACCTGTTCATCGCCATGATCTACTGGATCGGCTGCTACGCCATGTCGCGCTTCAGCCGCAGCCTGGAACTCCAGCGCGGACCTCTGCGAACGTGATCTGCCGGAGAACGAATGCACCAGGACTGTATGCCGCATGATTTGTCTTGTACTATGCCTGTGATCATCCGACGGTAGTGCATCATGATGCTTTCTGATTCATAACAGGAAACAAGAGGCGAATCCTTTGTCCGCAAAGAACGGAGCCGTGAGATATTCGCATACTCGCACCGACACACTGGTCGGTGCCGATCTGCGCTTTGAAGGCAATCTCACTTTCACGGGTGTCCTGCTCATTCAGGGAGACACGCTAGGCGACATTTCATGCGCCGCGGATTCCGACGGAACGGTCGTCATCGGCAAGACAGGCAGTGTTACCGGCACGATCAAAGCCCCGCACGTCGTCGTGGGTGGCCGTGTTCAAGGCCCCGTGCATTCGTCGGACTCCATTGAAATTCAACAGGGCGCCTGTGTCGCCGGGGATGTTTTTTACAAGGCGATCGATATTCATGCCGGTGGCGTCATCGAAGGATTGCTGATTCCAGTGGATTCAGAGGAAATCGATCGCCTGGATCCTGAACATCGAATTCGCATTTCAGAACCACCGGCGGTCGCAGCCTCTGCCCGATCACGTGCCGACCCGATGCCGGACAACCGCAGGCTTTGGGATCGCCTCGGTGCGGGAAGCAAGCTTGGCGGGGCCGTTGCGCTGATTGTCGCCGCGATTGCGTTCGTCTTGATGGGTCGGGATCCGGCGTCCGTTGCGCCAGCCGCGCCACCGCTGACCGATGCTGCAGGCAAAACGGATTCCACTGCCACCGCGGCTCCGGCGGCACTACCCGTGCCCGCGGGCAGCACTGGACTGCAAGGCGATCAGAAAGTCGTTGCCGGCGATGCAGTTCCGGTGGCACCACGCCCTGATGCCGACACCCGGATATCCGCTCAAGCGCCCGCGCCCGCGCCGGATCATCCCGGTGCCGATCCGGAAAAAGTGGTCACGGTGCAAGGGGTCAATCCAGGCAAGCCCGCACGCGTATTCCAGGTGATCAGCAAGGACCCTGCCGTGCTCTACAGAAAGAAACGCGAGGACACGGCTGCTGGCACGCGCATCGATGTTCCCCGGGGTTCAACAGAAAGCATTTCATTCGCCAAAGGCGAGATATTCCGGGTCGAAACAGGGCGCGACTTCACGATTTTCTATCAGGGCAAGAAGGTGGCGCCGAAAATCATCGAAAGTGGCGCATGGATGAGTTTCGTGCCGCAACCGGCCGGCGGGGCGAGCGACAAATAGCAGGAGCAGCGCACGGCTTCTTCATTCGCGGATGAGCAAAGCCCCGACCGGCAAATAGTCGGCGCCGGCGATACGGCGACTCGATCAGATGGAGGATGCCGCCCGCGC
>JBIJDI010000256.1:0-4398 GCA_044344235.1 Sulfuritalea sp.
ACCCTCCCCGTGTTGTCGGTGTTCTACAGCATGGGTGAGACGGGGGTCGAACTGGCATGGATCGTCCACGAGATTAACCGTCAGTTGAAGGCCACGCTGCCGGTCGGCCATTTCGTTGCCGCAGGCATGTTGCGAATCGCGGCCAATAGAGAATATGCCGACGCCTGGGTGGGTGGCACACCCGACCTGCTGGTGCTCGACGCCAATGGCAAGGTACGGCGCAGCATTACGTCAGCGAATTTGCCGCTCGGTATTGATGTCGGTGACGAGGAGTCGATCAGGCCAGAGCGCATCGACCTGCAGCCAGGCGATCAGTTCGTTCTGTTTTCAGACGGGCTGGCCGAGGCGGAAAATGCCGATGGCGAGGCGTTTGGCTGCGCTCGGCTGGCGGCAGCGCTGGCTTCGGCCGCCGCCGCTGATCGGCTGGACACGGTCAAGCTTGCATTGGCGCAGCATCTGGGCAACACGCAGCCGCACGACGACGTTTCTCTGATGCTGGTGACCTGCTAGAAAAACAAACGGGCCAGCTCTGCTCCGGGGGAGGCGGCACGCATGAAGGCTTCGCCGACCAGAAAGGCATGCACGCCCCGGTCGCGCAGCAGTTCCACCTCTGCCCGCGTCACGATGCCGGATTCGGTCACCACGATGCGATCGGCGGGAATGCGGCCGAGTTGCGACAGGGTCGTGTCGAGGCTGACTTCAAACGTGCGCAGATTGCGGTTGTTGATGCCGATCAGCGGCGTCGTCAGTTGCAGGGCGACATCCAGTTCGGCGGCATCGTGGCTCTCGACCAGAACGGCCATGCCGAGGCTGTGCGCGATGGCCTCCATCTCCTGCATCTGCGTCAGGGACAATGCGGCGACGATCAGCAGGATCGCGTCCGCGCCCATCGCGCGGGCCTCGAACACCTGGTAGGGATCGACCAGGAAATCCTTGCGCAATACCGGCAGCGAACAGGCGTTGCGCGCTTCGCGCAGGTAGGCTTCCGAGCCCTGGAAGAACTGCCGGTCGGTCAGCACCGAAAGACAGGCGGCGCCATGTTTCTCATAATCTGCGGCGATTTCCGTCGGGCGAAAATCGGCCCGGATCACGCCCTTCGATGGGCTGGCTTTCTTGATTTCGGCGATGATCGCCGCGCAGTTCGCCGTATCGCCAGCGCCGACTTTCTTGCGCATCGCTCCAACGAAGTCGCGTGCTGGCGGTTGCAACTCGGCGTCGGCACGGACTGCTGCCAGCGACCGGGTCGTCAGCGCCGCCGCGACTTCCTCGCGCTTGACGGCGAGGATCCTATTAAGAATGTCGGACATCAGGCGAACTTGCGGGTGAAGGAGATGAATTCGTCGAGCTTCTTGCGCGCCGCGCCGCTGGCGATCGCCTCACGGGCGCGGGCGATGCCGGCCCCGATCGAGTCCTCCAGGTTGGCCGTATAAAGCGCCGCGCCGGCGTTCAGCGTGACGATCTCGCGCGGCGTGCCGGGCTTGTTCTCCAGCGCTTCGAGCAGCATGGCTTTCGATTCGGCGGCGTCTGCCACACGCAGGCTGCGATTGGACACCATGGCCAAGCCGAAGTCCTCCGGATGCACTTCGTATTCGGTGATCTTGCCGTTCTTCAGTTCACCCACCAGCGTGGCGGCGCCGAGCGAAATCTCGTCCATGCCGTCCTTGCCCCACACCACCATGACGTGATCGGCGCCCAGTTGCTGCATCACGCGCACCTGGATGCCGACCAGGTCGGGATGGAACACACCCATCAGCGTGTTGGGCGCGCCGGCCGGGTTGGTCAGCGGGCCGAGGATGTTGAAAATGGTCCGCACCGCCATTTCGCGCCGCACCGGGGCGACGTTCTTCATGGCAGGGTGATGGCTGGGAGCGAACATGAAACCGCAGCCGATGGTCTCGATGCTTGCGCCGACCTGCTGCGGCGTCAGGTCGATCCTGGCGCCCAGCGCTTCCAGCACGTCGGCCGAGCCCGATTTCGACGATACGCTGCGATTGCCGTGCTTGGCCACCGTGGCGCCCGCCGCCGCCGCGACGAACATCGACGCGGTGGAGATGTTGAAGGTATGCGCGCCGTCGCCGCCGGTGCCGACGATGTCGACAAAGTGCGGGTTGTGCGGCGTGTCCACTTTGGTCGATAGCTCACGCATGACCATGGCGGCGGCCGATATTTCGCCGATGGTTTCCTTCTTCACGCGCAGGCCGGTAAGAATGGCAGCCACCATCAATGGCGTGATCTCGCCCTTCATGATCTGCCGCATCAGGTGCAGCATTTCGTCGTGGAAGATTTCGCGGTGTTCGATGGTGCGCTGGAGCGCTTCCTGGGGCGTAATCATGATTGGCTTCCTTGCAGGAAATTGCGAAGCAGGGCGTGGCCGCTGTCGGTCTGTATCGATTCGGGATGGAACTGCACGCCTTCCACCGCGAACTCCCTGTGGCGTACTCCCATGATCTCGCCGTCTTCGGTCCATGCGGTGATTTCAAGGCAGGCCGGCAAGGTCTCGCGCTGGATCGCCAGTGAGTGATAACGCACCACGGTCAGCGGATTCGGCAGGCCGGCAAAGACGCCCTTGCCCTCGTGAATTACAGGCGAGGTCTTGCCGTGCATCAGCTGCCTGGCGTGCACGATCTCGCCACCGAAGGCCGCGCCGATGCTCTGGTGGCCGAGGCAGACGCCGAGCAGGGGAATCCTGCCGGCGAACTCCTTGATTGTCGCCACCGAGATGCCGGCTTCGGCCGGCGAGCAGGGACCGGGCGAGATGACGATGCGGGCGGGCTTCATGGCGGCGATTTCCTTGAGGGTGATCGCGTCGTTGCGAAAGACCTTCACGTCTTCGCCGAGCTCGCCGAAATACTGCACCAGGTTGTAGGTGAAGCTGTCGTAGTTGTCGATCATCAGCAGCATGGCAGCCTCCCGGTTATTCGAAACGCGTATCGAGGCCGGCTTCGGCCATCTCGGCGGCGCGCAGTTGCGCCCGTGCCTTGTTCAGCGTTTCCTGCCATTCCGAATCGGGGTCGGAATCGGCAACGATGCCGGCGCCGGCCTGAACGTGGATCTGCCCGTCCTTGACGACGGCGGTGCGGATCGCGATGCACAGATCCATGTCGCCATTGAAGCCGAGATAGCCGACGCTGCCGGCATAGATGCCGCGCTTCGAGGGCTCCAGTTCGTCGATGATTTCCATGGCGCGCACTTTCGGCGCGCCGGATACCGTGCCGGCGGGGAAGGTGGCCTTGAGCACGCCGAGCGCGCCCTCATCGTCCTTCAACTCGGCCTCGACGTTGGAGACGATGTGCATCACATGCGAATAGCGTTCGATGATGAACTGGTCGGTGACCTTGACCGTGCCGGTCTTCGCCACGCGGCCGATGTCGTTGCGGCCGAGGTCGAGCAGCATCAGGTGCTCGGCGCGCTCCTTTGGATCGGCCAGCAGTTCGGCGGCCAGTGCCTCGTCTTCGGCAGCGGTGGCACCGCGCTTGCGGGTGCCGGCAATGGGGCGCACGGTGACGCGTTTTTCGCCGTCCTCATGTTCGAGGCGCACCAGAATCTCCGGCGAGGCGCCGACGACATGGAAATCCTCGAAGTTGAAATAGAACATGTAGGGCGAGGGGTTCAGCGTGCGCAGTGCGCGGTAAAGCGCCAGGGGGCTGGCGGCGAAGGGTTTGCTCATGCGCTGCGACAGCACCACTTGCATGACGTCGCCATCGACGATGTATTGCTTGGCGCGGCGCACGGCTGCCTTGAAGGCCTCCTCGCCGAATTCCGAGACGGCGGGCGCCGAGCTCGCCTGCACCTCGGGCGGAATTGCTACCGGCGCGCGCAGCTTCGCCAATAGTTCCTTCAGTCGCGCCTGCGTCTGTTTCCATGCGCCGGGGAAGCCAGGTTCCGCGTACACCACCAGCGTCAGCTTGCCCGAGAGGTTGTCGACGATGGCGATTTCTTCCGAGAGCAGCAGCAGGATGTCCGGCACGCCGAGCGGATCGGGGCCCTTGTCGCGCGCCAGTTTCGTTTCGATGTAGCGCACCGTGTCGTAGCCGAAGGCGCCGACGAGGCCGCCGCAGAAGCGCGGCAGGCCGGGCAGATCAGGCACCTTGAAGCGCGCCATGAACTCGGAAATAAAGCTCATCGGGTTGGTGTGGTCGCGCCGCTCGGCAACGCGGTTGCCGGAGAGCACCATGATCGCGCCGTCGACCACCGCGATGCGGGTGCTGGCGGCCAGCCCGATGAAGGAATAGCGGCCGAAGCGCTCGCCGCCCTGCACCGATTCGAGCAGGTAGGAGTAGGGATCGTTGGCTAGCTTGAGGTAGATCGACAGCGGGGTGTCGAGGTCGGCAAAGGTTTCGAGCGTCACCGGAATGCGGTTATAGCCCTCGGCGGCGAGCCGGTTGAAATCGGATTCAG
>JBIJDI010000258.1:0-4395 GCA_044344235.1 Sulfuritalea sp.
CGGTCGTCGCGGCAAGGCCATGACCGGCGCCAACAAGCGTCCGCTCAAGTCGCTGGCCGACATGATCAAGGGCAAGGGTGGCCGCTTCCGCCAGAACCTGCTGGGCAAGCGCGTCGACTACTCTGGCCGTTCGGTCATCGTCGTTGGTCCGCAGCTGAAGCTTCACCAGTGCGGCCTGCCGAAGAAGATGGCGCTGGAACTCTTCAAACCCTTCATCTTCGAGCGTCTCGAAAAGATGGGTATCGCCAGCACCATCAAGGCAGCCAAGAAGGAAGTCGAAGCCGAGACCCCTGTGGTCTGGGATATCCTCGAAGAGGTTATCCGCGAGCATCCGGTAATGCTCAATCGCGCCCCGACGCTGCACCGCCTCGGCATTCAGGCCTTCGAACCGACTCTGATCGAAGGCAAGGCCATCCAGTTGCATCCCCTGGTTTGCGTTGCATTCAACGCCGACTTCGACGGTGACCAGATGGCTGTACACATCCCGCTTTCTCTCGAAGCGCAGATGGAAGCCCGCACCCTGATGCTCGCTTCGAACAACGTATTGTCGCCCGCCAACGGCCAGCCGATCATCGTGCCCTCGCAGGACGTGGTGCTAGGCCTGTATTACGCCACCCGGGAGAATGTGTCCGCTCGCGGCAACGGCATGATGTTTGCCGACATTGCCGAGATTACTCGCGCCATCGATTCGCGTCAGATCGACCTGCATGCTCGGATCACGGTGCGCATTCGTGAATACGAGCTGGATGCCGACAATCAGTGGCAACCAAAGATCACTCGCTATTCAACCACTGCCGGTCGTGCCCTGCTGTCAGAGATCCTGCCGCGTGGCCTGCCGTTCAAGGTAATCGACAAGCCGCTCAAGAAGAAGGAAATCTCGAAACTGATCGACGAGAGCTTCCGTCGTTGCGGGCTCAAGGAAACGGTAGTTTTCGCTGACCAGTTGATGCAGGCCGGCTTCCGCCTGGCAACCCGCGCCGGCATCTCGATCTGTGTCGATGACATGCTCGTTCCGACGCAGAAGCACGACCTGATTGCGGCCGCAGAGACCGAGGTCAAGGAAATTGAAAAGCAATACACTTCAGGCCTGGTCACGGTTGGCGAGCGTTACAACAAGGTGGTGGACATCTGGGGCCGTGCCGGCGATCAGGTGGCCAAGGCCATGATGGACCAACTTGCCCATCAGTCAGTCACGGGAGCCGACGGCAAGACGGTGAGCCAGGAATCCTTCAACTCCATCTACATGATGGCCGACTCGGGCGCGCGCGGTTCAGCCGCACAGATCCGTCAGCTGGCTGGCATGCGCGGCCTCATGGCCAAGCCGGATGGTTCGATCATTGAAACTCCGATCACCTCGAACTTCCGCGAGGGCCTCAACGTTCTGCAGTACTTCATCTCGACCCACGGCGCACGCAAAGGCCTGGCCGACACCGCTTTGAAGACCGCCAACTCCGGTTATCTGACGCGCCGCCTGGTGGACGTTACCCAGGACCTCGTCGTGATCGAAGATGATTGCGGCACCCAAAGCGGTTTCGCCATGAAGGCTCTGGTGGAAGGCGGTGAGGTAATCGAGCCGCTGCGCGAGCGAATTCTCGGTCGCGTCGTGACCAACGACGTGATTCATCCGGATACGCAGGATGTGTTGTTCGCTGCAGGCTCCTTGCTGGACGAAGACGCTGTCGATGCCATTGAAGCGCTCGATATCGATGAGGTTCGCGTGCGCAGTCCGCTTTCCTGCGAGACCCGCTACGGTCTGTGCGCCAAGTGCTATGGCCGCGATCTGGGCCGCGGCTCACTGGTCAATGCCGGTGAAGCGGTTGGCGTTATCGCTGCGCAGTCGATCGGTGAGCCGGGTACCCAGCTCACGATGCGGACCTTCCACGTCGGCGGCGCGGCATCGCGTTCAGCGGCACAAAGCAGCATCGAAGCCAAGAGCGCCGGCACGATCCGCTTTACCGCGACCATGCGCTACGTTACCAATCCGAAGAACGAGAAGATTGTCATCTCGCGCTCCGGCGAGTTGATGATTACCGACGACAATGGTCGCGAGCGCGAGCGGCACAAGGTTCCCTACGGCGCCACCTTGCTGGCCGATGACGGCAAGGCGGTCAAGGCCGGAGCGCAACTGGCGACCTGGGATCCGCATACCCGTCCGATCGTCACCGAGTATGCCGGCACTGTAAAGTTCGAGAACGTCGAAAAGAACGCGACGGTAGCCGAGCAGATGGACGAGGTTACCGGCCTCTCCACCTTGGTGGTTATCGATCCGAAGCGCGGTGCCAAGGCATCCAAGGGAGTCCGTCCGCAGGTCAAACTGATCGACGAGTCAGGTCAGGAAGTGAAGATCCACGGTACCGACCATATCGTGACCATTACTTTCCAGGTCGGTTCGCTGATTACCGTCAAGGATGGCCAGCCGGTTTCCGTTGGCGACATTCTTGCCAGAATCCCGCAGGAGTCGTCCAAGACGCGCGATATCACCGGGGGCTTGCCCCGCGTTGCCGAACTCTTCGAAGCCCGCATTCCCAAGGATGCCGGTGTTCTGGCGGAAGTCACGGGCACCGTGTCTTTCGGCAAGGATACCAAGGGCAAGCAGCGCCTGGTGATCACCGAACCGGACGGTACGGCACATGAGTACCTGATCACCAAAGACAAGCACGTCATGGCTCACGACGGGCAGGTGGTCAACAAGGGAGAGGTGATTGTAGACGGCCCGGCCGACCCCCACGACATCCTGCGTTTGAAGGGTGTGGAGGAGCTGGCCCGCTACATCATTGACGAAGTTCAGGACGTGTATCGACTGCAGGGCGTGAAGATCAACGACAAGCATATTGAGGTGATCGTGCGCCAGATGCTGCGACGGGTGGTCATTGCGAGCCCGGGTGACTCGGCCTTTATCCGGGAAGAGCAAGTCGAACGCGCCGCGGTGCTGGACGAAAATGACAAGCTGATCGCCGCAGGAAAAACACCGGCCATCTACGACTTCATGCTGCATGGCATTACCAAAGCCAGCTTGTCGACCGACTCCTTCATTTCTGCCGCGTCTTTCCAGGAAACCACGCGCGTTCTGACCGAGGCCGCAATCATGGGCAAGCGGGATGAATTGCGAGGCCTCAAGGAGAACGTCATTGTCGGACGCCTGATTCCGGCGGGTACAGGCATGGCGTACCACCGTACGCGTCGCAAGCAGTCCCGTGGAGGAGCGGAGGCACAGAGCCTGTTCGACCTGCCGGCGGCTACAGAAGATGCTCCCGTGGCAGCCGAAGACGCGCAAGCAGGTTGACGCTCGCCGGCGACCATTCTATAATCCGGCCTCTTTGCCCTTGGCAGGGGTCGATTTTTTTGCAATTTTGCAGTGCATTCCGCACAGCATTCAGGACATATACATGCCTACCATTAACCAACTCGTGCGCAAAGGCCGTCAGGCGCCGCAGTCGAAAAGCAAAGTGCCCGCGCTCGGCAACAGCCCGGCTCGGCGCGGTGTCTGCACTCGTGTTTACACCACCACACCGAAGAAACCGAACTCCGCCTTGCGGAAGGTCGCCAAGGTGCGGCTGACCAACGGTTTCGAGGTCATTTCCTACATCGGCGGCGAGGGGCACAACCTGCAGGAGCACTCGGTGGTCCTCATTCGCGGCGGTCGGGTCAAGGACCTACCGGGCGTGCGCTACCACATCGTGCGAGGCAGCCTTGATACCCAGGGTGTCAAGGATCGCAAGCAGAGCCGTTCCAAGTACGGCGCCAAACGGCCCAAGGCCGCCTGATCCGGGTCTTAAGGAGATACCATGCCCCGTCGTCGTGAAGTTCCCAAACGTGACATCCTGCCCGATCCGAAATTCGGCAGCGTCGATCTTTCCAAGTTCGTCAATGTGCTGATGGACAGCGGCAAGAAGTCGGTTGCCGAGCGCATCATCTATGGCGCGTTTGCGCAAATCCAGACCAAGAGCGGCAAGGATCCACTGGAGGTGTTTACTCTGGCGGTGAATAACGTCAAGCCACTGGTTGAGGTCAAGAGCCGCCGCGTGGGCGGTGCCAACTATCAGGTGCCCGTTGAGGTGCGTCCTTCCCGCCGCATGGCCTTGTCGATGCGCTGGCTTCGTGAAGCGGCACGCAAGCGTTCCGAGAAGTCGATGGGCCAGCGTTTGGCCGCCGAGTTGCTTGAGGCATCCGAGGGGCGCGGGGCAGCGATGAAGAAGCGCGAAGAAGTCCACCGCATGGCTGAAGCCAACAAGGCGTTTTCGCATTTCCGTTTCTAAGCAGTATCGCGTTTCGTCGGGTGTCCGGCGAGACTTTCGTTTTTGTCTGCCGCCCTGTCGCTTCGTTCAACAACGAGGCCTCATGGCGGTTTGGTTTAGATAAGGCAGGTAAATCAAGTGGCCCGCAAGACTCCCATCG
>JBIJDI010000259.1:0-4386 GCA_044344235.1 Sulfuritalea sp.
TCTGGGCGCCGGCCTGTTCGCGCACCCGGTTCAGCCGGCTCGGACTGACGAAGGCATCAGCGCCCAGATCCAGCGCTGCGCTGCGTGCCTTCTCCAGCAGTTCGGCCTGCAAGGTGTCGAGCACGCTGCGGCCGAGGTTGAGGCCGCCTTCGAGCGCGGCATCGACGCGCACGTCGAACCAGGAGTCGATGCTCTTCACCGCGAACTGCATCGACACCCCATACACCAGCGCACCGGGCAGCACCGCCATCAGGGACAACATCAGCAGCAGGCGCGACTTGAGCCGCGAGCCGAACACGCCGCTCTTGAAATCGCGGCGCAGCCTGCGCAACTGCAGGCCCACCAGCGCCACCAGCGCCACCGCGGCAATGCCATTGATCGCCAACAGCCACGGATAATTCTCGGCGAACAGCGCCGTGTTGGCCGACGCCGACGCCAGCAGGAACAACAGGATTGCGCCCAGCGCGGCGATTACGGCAAGCGCGACTCTCACTGCGTCACCGCGGGCGCGACGAACTGCCAGCGCAGCACCTTGGCCTCCACCTGCAGGGCGCGATCGGTGATGGCATCGACCTGGAAGGGTTTCGGCAACTGGCTGCGATCGAGCGCCAGACGCACCGCCGCTTCGTAGGTTTCACCGGGCTTGATGACGTCCTTTTCCAGCACCGGCAGCGCGGCAATGCGGCCCACCACGCGCAGGGCCTCCTGCAGGCTGCCGAAATTCTGGTGCAGGCTGCCGGTGGTCAGCCGGTACTGGCGCGTCAGGCTGCTGTAGGAAAGCCGGTAGGTCAGGCTGCGCGTGACGACGTGTTCGTTGACCCAGTACTTGCGGGGACGCTCCAGCACGAATTCCAGATTGAAGTAGAGCGGCACGCCGCGCGCCACGGCATCTTCCAGCCGGTTGCCGAGATCCAGGGAAAACTCGGCGGACAGCGCGTAGCCGTCCTCGCCTGGCGTCAGCGCCGCGCGCGTCGGCTCGATGCTGCCGGCCTGCGCGGCGACGGCCGTCAGCAGCAGCAACGCCAGCGCCAGCGCCAACCGCGCCAACCCGGCCTCAATCCTTTTGCAGCAGCGCGTAATAAAAGCCGTCATGTTCGGCATCGGGCAAATGGTGCAGTTGTGCATCGCGGGTTGCGGTACCCGGTATCGGCAGGCGCCTCGCGTCGGCATGGCGGCCGATGAAGGCCTCCACCTGACGGGCATTTTCCTCCCCAAACACCGAGCAGCTTGCATAAAGCATTTTGCCACCGGGAGCCAGAGTACGCCACAAGGCATCGACGATGGTCTTTTGGGTCTCGGCAAATCCCGCGATGTCCGACTCGCGCCGCAGCCATTTTGCATCGGGGTGGCGGCGCACCACGCCCGAAGCCGAACAGGGCACATCGGCCAGGATGCGGTCGTAGGGACGACCGTCCCACCAGGTATCGACCTCGCGCGCATCGCCCACTTTCACCGTCGCCGTCAGGCCCAGCCGCCGCAGGTTGTCGGTGATGCGGGCGGCACGCGCGGCATCGGCATCGAGCGCCGTCAGATCGACCTGCGCTTTTTCCAACAAATGCGCCGCCTTGCCGCCGGGTGCCGCGCAGGCGTCCAGCACGCGCATGCCATCCTTCACATCGAGCAGGCCCGCCGCCGTCTGCGCGCCCCAGTCCTGCACCGAGCACAAGCCTTCGGCAAAACCCGGAATGCGTTCCACCGGCACCGGCTTGTCGAGCAGGATCGCCGTCGCGTCGAGGGCGCGTGCCGCGATGCCGGCGGCATCCAACCGGACCAGGAAGTCGGCGCTGGCGACACGGCGAACATTGACCCGCAGGCACAACGGCGGATGGCTGTTGCCGGCGGCGAGAATGCTTTCCCACTGCGCCGGATGGTCCTGCTGCAAGCGCGCGATCCACCACGCCGGATGCTGCCAGCGCGCCACCGGATCGGCATCGGCCAGCGCCAGCAGTTCTTCACGCCGGCGCAGGAAACTGCGCAGCACGCCATTGACGAGGCCCTTGAACTGGCCGCGCGCCAGTTGCGCCGCCGCGGTAACCGCCTGATCCACGGTGGTATGCGCCTCCTCCGGCCGCGCCTCGAGTCGCGCCAGTGCCACCAGCAGCAGGCCGCGCGCTGTCCGATCCTTCAGCGGCTTCGCCAGCAGCAGGCCGAGCAGAAAATCACCGCGGCCAAAGGCGCGCAATGCCGTATAGCCGAGATCCATCGCCGCCGCGCGCGTGACGCCGGCCAGCGGCGACGCGGCCAGCGCGACATCGAAATTGCGCCCGCCGAACACGGCGGAAATCAATTGCGCCGCGCCGAGCAGGGCCTCGGCCAGCGGCGCAGAACGAGGTGGAGTATCGGTCATGGCGGCAGTCTACTGCCATGACGAGGTACAGCATCGATTTCCGGCAGCACGAATCGCCGTGCCGCCAGCGCCGACTTTCCTTGGTCGCAGGAATCGCCCATTGATTGCGACAACCACCGCAGCAATCGTGCCGGTTACTTCGTCCAGTCCTCAACCTGCAAGTCGACGACCTGAGCGAAGGCCTTGTCGTTGGTCACCAGTACCGCGCCGACGCTCAAGGCGTGCGCAGCGATCAACAGATCGAGCGGCGCAAGGATTCTGCCGCGTCGCTCCATGTCGGCCCGCACCGTCCCGTAATGCTCGGCGATGGTGCTGTCCCACGGCAGGACATCGACGCGGCGCAAGAACTCGCGCACGGCGAGATGGAGTCGCTTGGCGTCGGGCCGCTTCGCCAGGCCAAAAAACAGTTCGCCTTCGGTGACCGCCGAAATGCACAGCGATGCCATGGGCGCGGCTGCCACGCGCTGCGTGACGGCCGGATGCGCCTTCATCAGATGGCTCACGGTGTTGGTGTCGAACATATACCTCGTCATTCGGTCCAGTCCTTGAAGGGGTCGCGATCCTGCGGCCCCTGCTTGCGTTCGCATTCATCGAGAAAATCGGCCGGTACATGGGCTTCCTTGATCGCCGAAAAGAAGCCGTCCCAAGTCGCCGGCTTGCGCGACAGGATCACGTCGCCGGTTTCCGTATCCTGCCGAATGAAGACTTCCTTGGTATCAAAACGATAGGCGGCAGGCAAGCGGACCGCCTGACTGCGGCCGTTGGTAAACAGTTTGGCTACTTGACTCATGGCGGCACCCTTTCAGGCTGATAGATACCATAGTCTATGCCAGGCAATGGCATATATCAAGGTCTATGCCATACTGTGTTGCAAGTTAATGAATTGTCCGGTTCTGTAGCACGCCATCTGTCCGGTCGTCATAGTGCCCCGAATTACCGTTTCAATTCCCGATAGAAGTTCTCGTGGGTGCCAACCAGCAGCAGCAATCGGGTGGCGACGTCGTATTCGTAGGCGAGCAGAAATACTTTCCCCACGCACTGAAACTTGTAGACGAGAACGCCGGCCAGATCACCCTTCTTGGCTTCGCCCAAGGCCGGGTCGGCAACGATGGCGGCAACCGCATCGTCCACGTCGGCTTTTTGATTCGGATGCAGGCGTTTGTAGGCGCGGCGGAAGCCACTCGCCTGCAATACCTCAACCACGCTTCGCTCGGCTGCCTTCCGGGACAAACGGCGTTGCGTCGTCGCGACCTTCCGCCCGCGCAATCAGCAGGTCGCGGACAAAGTCGACCGGCAAGTCGGGGTTATCCAAAGCCGCTTTCCCGACCTTGGCCCAAAACTCGATTTGACCCGCAATCGTGCGGCATTCCGCCTTGGCGTGAGCCTTTGCGTCTTCGTACAGCAGATCGGCAATGCGAACAGGCATACCCATAATTCTCTCCAGCTACAAATTGCTACTTTTGTAGTTTAGCGCCTCTCGCAGGCCAAATCAATCCGGATTGCGAGTCATGCGAATCAACGCCGCTTGCCGCCCGCCAGCGCTTTCAAACGATTCTTCGCGATGTCGGCAAACTGCCCGTTGGGATACTTCTTCAGGTAGGCGTTGAAGTCATCGGCGTCGCGGCTCTCGCGGATGCTCTGCCAGAACAACAGCTCGGCATCCGCCGTGCGGCCTTCCGGCACGCCCTGCGCTGCCTGCGCGCTGCGCACGAAATAGAAATCGCCGGTCAGCGACGAGGATTCCCAGGGCACCTGCTGGTCGGCGGTGGCGTCGGCCACGCGGCGGCGCACGCGCTTGAAGACGTCTTCGACCTTGAGCCCGGGTTCGTCGAGCATGCGGAGGAATTCCTGGGTGTAGAGGCCATTGCGGCCATCGCCGTCGGAGGCCACTTTGCCTGGCGCCGTGGCGTAGGCAATCAGGATGCCTTTCGGCGCATCCATCTGCGCCAGGCCGCCCGAACCTCCGCGAAAACGCCGCTCGAAGGGATTGTTGCGGCAGGCGTCGAGGATGACGATGCCCAGCGCGCTGGTGGCCAGTT
>JBIJDI010000260.1:0-4385 GCA_044344235.1 Sulfuritalea sp.
CGCGCTCTTCCCGAATTCCTTGTGCAATCGACGATGGCAAAGAAAGTGTTCATCCGCACCTTCGGCTGCCAGATGAACGAATACGACTCCGACAAGATGGCCGACGTACTCGCCGGCAGCGACGGCGTGGTCAAGACGGATAACCCGGAAGAAGCCGACATCATCCTGTTCAATACCTGTTCGGTGCGCGAGAAGGCGCAGGAGAAGGTGTTCCATGACTTGGGACGGATCAAGCACCTGAAACAGATCAATCCGAACCTCGTGATCGGCGTCGGCGGCTGCGTCGCCAGCCAGGAGGGCGAAGCCATCGTCGCCCGGGCGCCTTATGTCGATCTGGTGTTCGGCCCGCAGACCCTGCACCGCCTGCCGCAGATGATCGCCGCGCGCCGCGAAAGCGGACGGGCGCAGGTCGATATCTCCTTTCCGGAAATCGAGAAATTCGACGCCCTGCCACCGGCCACGGTTACCGGAACATCGGCTTTCGTCTCCATCATGGAAGGCTGCTCGAAGTATTGCAGCTTCTGC
Source organism: Sulfuritalea sp. (assembly GCA_044344235.1). Lineage (GTDB taxonomy): Bacteria > Pseudomonadota > Gammaproteobacteria > Burkholderiales > Rhodocyclaceae > Sulfuritalea. Next base: position 526 of record JBIJDI010000260.1, read on the forward strand.
GTCGTGCCTTACACCCGCGGCGAGGAAGTCTCGCGGCCTCTGGCCGACGTGCTGGCGGAAATCAGCGGGCTCGTCGCACGCGGTGTGCGTGAAGTCACGCTACTGGGCCAGAATGTCAATGCCTACCGGGGAAACGCCGACGACGAGAGCGGTGACGCAACTGCAGACCTTGCGTTCCTGATCGAGACCCTGGCCGACATGGATGGCATTGAACGCATCCGCTATACCACCTCGCATCCGCGCGAGATGACGCAAAGGCTGATCGACACCTACCGGACTACGCCCAAGCTGGTCTCGCATCTGCACCTGCCGGTTCAGTCGGGCTCGGACCGGATTCTGGCGGCGATGAAGCGCGGCTATTCGGTGCTGGAATTCAAGTCCCTGGTGAAGAAGCTCAAGGCGGCGCGGCCCGGTCTCTCGCTTTCTTCCGATTTCATCGTCGGCTTCCCCGGCGAAACCGAAGACGACTTCGAAAAAACCATGTACCTAATCGCGGAACTGGGTTTCGACAACAGCTTCTCCTTCGTGTACAGCCCGCGCCCCGGCACGCCGGCCGCCGACATGGCCGACGACACGCCGCAGGAGGTCAAGATCCGACGCCTGATGCGCTTGCAGAAGACCATCGAGGCGCAGGCATTCAAGATCAGCCAGGCGATGGTCGGCACTACCCAGCGCATCCTGGTCGAAGGTCATGCAAGAAAAGACTCCAGCGAACTCGCCGGGCGCACCGACAACAACCGCGTGGTCAACTTCGCCGGCAACGAACGTCTGATCGGACGCTTCATCGACGTCACGATCACCGCTGCGCTGCCTCACAGTCTGCGCGGCGAAGTGGTCAAACTTCCGGAAGCGGCCGAAACGGCCGTTTCTCCCTGATCTGTCAGTCATGCCGGACAACATCCCCTGCACAACGTGGTGAAGAGTTCGCCCCGCCCGCTGGCGCTGTCCCTGCAACCGCTCGATAACGCGCGACTGCAGAATCTCTGCGGTGCGCTCGATGAGAATCTGCGTCAGATCGAAGCCGCTTTCGACGTCACCATCAGCCGTCGCGGGCAGCATTGCCGGATCAGCGGCGAACTGTCGCAGTCGCGACTGGCGGCGACGGCTTTGCAGCATTTCTATGAAAACGCAGCCGAGCCGATCTCCATCGACGAACTCCAGCTCGGCTTGATTGAAGTCGCGCGCAACCGCGACGCGGGTTCGCCATACTCGCCCGTACCGCCGAATGCCGGACTACTGACGAAAAAACACGACCTGCATGGCCGCACGCCGAATCAGGCGAAGTACCTGCGCAACATCCAGGAACACGACATCACCTTCGGCATCGGCCCGGCCGGTACCGGCAAGACCTACCTCGCGGTGGCCGCCGCGATCGACGCCTTCGAGCGCGATCAGGTCGGCCGCATCGTTCTCACCCGCCCGGCCGTCGAAGCCGGCGAACGGCTTGGTTTCCTGCCCGGCGATCTGGCGCAGAAAATCGATCCCTATCTGCGCCCGCTCTACGATGCGCTGTACGACCTGATGGGCTTCGAGAAGGTGTCCAAACTGTTCGAAAAGCAGAACATCGAAATTGCGCCGCTGGCCTACATGCGCGGACGCACGCTGAATCATGCGTTCATCATTCTCGATGAAGCGCAGAACACCACGCCGGAACAGATGAAAATGTTCCTCACCCGGATCGGCATCGGCGCCAAGGCGGTGGTCACCGGCGACGTGACGCAGATCGACCTGCCGCGCGGCCAGAAATCCGGTCTGGTCGAAGCGCGCCGAATTCTGGCCGACGTGCGCGGCCTGGCCTTCACCGATTTCGACGCCTCCGACGTGGTACGCCACCCGCTGGTCGCGCGCATCGTCGATGCCTACCAGAAACATGAAGTCCCCCGCGCGCCTACCTAAACCCCGTCTGCCTGAACTGCGCCTGTCGGTGCAGTATCCCAGCGGCAAGGAGGGCGCACCGACGCGACCGCAGGTGCGCCGCTGCGTCCGCGCCGCCTGCGCGATCCCGGCCGAAGTGACCGTGCGTTTCGTCGACGACGACGAGGGCCAACGCCTCAACCGCGATTACCGGGGCAAGGACTACGCCACCAACGTCCTGTCCTTTCCCTACGCATCCGGCGCGACTCTGAGTGGCGATCTGGTGCTCTGCCTGCCAGTCCTCAAACGCGAGGCACAGGAACAGGGCAAGTCCCTGGAAGCCCACAGCGCGCACCTGATCGTGCATGGTATGCTGCATTTACAGGGCTATGACCACGAGACCGGCCACGATGATGCCGCGCACATGGAAGCAATAGAGCGCGAAATCATGGGTGCTCTCGGTTACCCCGATCCTTATGCGTAAATAATGGACCCTTCCAGTAGACCCGGCCTGATCGAACGTCTTACCGCGCTGCTGCTGCGCGAACCCGAAGACCGCGAACAACTCCTTGAATTGCTCCATGGCGCATTCGAGCGCCATCTGATGGACGCCGACGCGCTGTCGATCATCGAGGGCGCGTTGTCGGTTGCCGACATGGCGGTACGCGACATCATGGTGCCGCGCGCGCAAATGGACGTTGTCGATATCAACGACTCGCCGGAACAGATCGTCGAGATCGTGCTCGAAACCGCGCACTCGCGCTTTCCCGCCATCGGCGAAAGCAAGGACGATGTACTCGGCATCCTGCTGGCCAAGGATCTGCTGCGCTACTTCGCTGGCAAGGAATTCGACCTGCGCGACACGCTGCGACCGGCAATCTTCATCCCCGAATCGAAGCGGCTCAACGTGCTGCTGCGCGAGTTCCGTGCCTCGCGCAACCACATGGCCATAGTCGTCGACGAGTACGGCGGCGTGGCGGGACTGGTCACCATCGAGGATGTGCTGGAACAAATCGTCGGCGACATCGAAGACGAATACGATTTCGATGAAACAGCAGACAACATCGTCAAGGACAACACCGGCCGCTACCGCGTCAAGGCCCTGACCGAGATCGCCGACTTCAACGCCGCATTCGCCACCCGTTTCCCCGACGAGCATTTCGATACCGTGGGCGGCCTGGTCATCCATCACCTCGGCCGCCTGCCGAAGCGCAACGAAGTCGTCAGCATCGATGGCGTGCGCATGCAGGTATTGCGCGCCGACAGCCGCCGCGTGCACACCCTGCTGGTCGATCCGCAGAAGGATCTGCCGCTTTCAACGCCGCTCACTGCCGACGAATGACCTTGCAACAACCGGCGGCTCCCTTGCGCGCCGCGGTGGCTGCTTTTTTCCTGGGTGCGTTCTGCGTTCTCGGCTTCGCGCCCTTCGATGCATATTTCGCCGTATGGCCAGCGCCGACTTTTGCACTCGTCGGACTGTTCCTGCTCTGGCGCAAGGCAGCCACAGCGCGCGAAGCGATGCTGCTGGGCCTGGCCTGGGGTGCCGGCTGCTTCCTGTTCGGCGTGTCATGGGTCTACGTCAGCCTGTCGGAATTCGGCGGCATGGCGCCACCCCTGGCGGCCGCGGCAACCCTGCTGTTCTGCCTCTACCTCGCCCTGTTTCCAGCGCTGGCCGGCGGCTTGTTCGTGCGTTGGCGCAGAAGCACAGCACGCGATGTGCTGCTGTTCGCCGGCCTGTGGACGCTGGCGGAATGGCTGCGCGGCACGCTGTTCACGGGGTTCCCCTGGCTGGCGATCGGATACTCGCAAAGCCCGCCGAGCCCCTTGGCCGGTTGGGCGTCGGTGCTCGGTGTCTATGGCGTCGGCTTCATCGTTGCCCTGATCGCCGGGCTGATTGGCGAAATGAGCGCCGCCGGCTGGCGCAAACCGGGAACATGGGCTGCGATCGCCCTGCTGCTGGGTCTTGGCGGCTTGCTGCGCCTGATGGACTGGACGCAGCCGACAGG
>JBIJDI010000261.1:0-4375 GCA_044344235.1 Sulfuritalea sp.
GCCGGCTACCGCTTCGACGCCGGCCCGATCCGCACCTTCGCGGCCTGCGGCTCGCTGGTGGTGGTGGCCTTCTACCTGATCGCGCAGATGGTCGGCGCCGGCCAGCTGATCAAGCTGCTGTTCGGCATCGACTACCTGTATGCGGTAATCATGGTCGGCGTCATCATGATGACCTACGTGCTGTTCGGCGGCATGACCGCAACGACCTGGGTGCAGATCATCAAGGCCTGCATGCTGCTCACCGGCGCGACCTTCATGGCCCTGGCCGTGATGCTCCAGTTCGGTTTCAGCCCGGAGGCGATGTTCGTCAAGGCCGTTGAGGTGCATTCCAAGCATGATGCGATCATGAGCCCGGGGGCACTTATCACCGACCCGATCTCGGCGATCTCGGTCGGCATGGCGCTGATGTTCGGCACCGCTGGCCTGCCGCACATCCTGATGCGCTTCTTCACCGTGCCAAGCGCCAAGGAAGCCCGCAAGTCGGTAGCCTGGGCCACGACGTGGATCGGCTACTTCTACATCCTGACCTTCATCATCGGCTTTGGCGCCATCACCAACCTGATCCCCAATCCGGCGGACTACTTCGTCGGCGGCGAACTCGCCAAGGGCCTCAAGGGCGGCGGCAACATGGCGGCGGTGCATCTGGCCAAGGCTGTGGGCGGCGACCTGTTCATGGGCTTCATCTCCGCCGTGGCCTTCGCCACGATTCTGGCGGTGGTGGCGGGTCTGACGCTGTCCGGTGCATCGGCGGTGTCGCATGACCTGTACGCCTCGGTGTGGCGTCATGGCAATGTTGATTCGGCAACCGAACTGCGCGTGTCGAAGATCACCACCGTTTGCCTGGGCATTTTCGCCGTGGCGCTGGGTGTGGTGTTCGAGAAGCAGAACGTCGCCTTCATGGTGATGCTGGCCTTCGCCGTGGCCTGCTCGGCCAACTTCCCGGTGCTGTTCATGTCCGTGTTGTGGAAGGATTGCACCACCAAGGGTGCGGTCGCCGGCGGTACGGTCGGCCTGATTTCCTCCGTGGCGCTGACGATCATGTCGCCGGCCGTGTGGGAAGCCTCGCTGGGCAATCCGAAGGGTTCCGCGCTGTACCCCTACGCTTCGTCGGCCATCTTCTCGATGACGGCAGCCTTCCTGGTGATCTACCTGGTCTCCAAGATGGACAACAGCGCGCAGGCCAAGAAGGAACGTGCCCTGTTCCCGGCGCAGCTGATCCGCTCGGAAACGGGTGTCGGCAGCGCCAGCGCTTCCGGTCACTAAGCTCTACAGCAGCACACAAAAGGCCAGCCCCGGTAATCGGGGCTGGCCTTATTGTTTCAGGATGCCGGCGCCGTATAGCGCCGCCCGGGGTCGTCCTCGCTCACCCAATATTTGTTCCACCAGGCGTCGATCTGCGCGCGCGTCCATGGCCTGTGCACCAGCAGCCCGTCGAGCGCTCCGGCGACTTCGGCAATGCTTTGCGGCCGCGCCGCCGGATCCTTTTCCAGGCAACGGCCGATCAGCGCATCCAGTTCTGCGGGCACCTCGAACGGGGAGCATTCCGAGGCGAGCTTGGGCACGGTGTGCAGCACCTGGTAGGTCAGGTCGTGCTCGGTTTCCGTCTCGAACAGTCGCTTGCCGGTGAGCAGGAAAAAACCGACCGCGCCGAGCGCGTAAATATCGGCACGGCCGTCCGCATCACTGGGGTTGCGGATGCGCTCGGGCGACATATACAGCGGCGTACCGAGAATGCGCATGGCACGGGTGAGGTCGCGCGTCTGGTCGCCCGAGATCTGTTTGACCAGGCCGAAATCCAGCACCTTGACGAAATCGCACTCGCCGCGAATCTTGCAAAGCATGATGTTCTGCGGCTTGATGTCGCGATGCACCAGGTCGCAGGAATGCGCTTCCCACAGCGAAGCGCACGCCTGGCGCAGGATGTAGGCGGTGCGTGAAGGCGGCGCCGGCCCGTAGCGGTCGACGAGGTCGCCCAGCGACAAACCTTCCAGATACTCCATGGCGTACCAGAACTCGCCGCCGGGTCCCGTGCCGTAATCGTAGATGGCGATGGTGTTGGGGTGGTGCAATCCGCTGGTGAGCTGGACTTCGCGCTGGAAGCGGGCGGTCCATTCGTCCGTGGTGGTCTGCGGCTTGAGCACCTTTACCGCCGCTGGCCGCTTGAGCATGCGGTGCTGCGCCAGATACACGTTGCTGATGGCGCCTTCGCCGATCTGTCGCAGCAGGCGGTAAGGGCCCATTTGCCGCACGCGACCGTCCCGCCGCAGAATTGCCGCCAGGGTGCTCGGCGACAAAAAGCCGGACAACCACACCGCAAAGATCAGCAGCAGAACGATGGCGAAACCGATCTGCAGATAGATCAGCGGCGCATAGGCCTCGCTCGCCTCGATCTCGATCGCCACGCCGATATCGTGATCGCGCAGCCAGCGCCAGGCGCCAATCACGTCGCGGCCGAGATAGTTCGGATAAGGCTGCAACAGCAGACCCTCGCCGTCTTCGCCACGCTTCGCCACGGCCTGGCTCGCCAATTGGCTCAAGCCATCGGCTTCCGCCGCCGGAATAACCAGGCGGGACGCTCGTCCGTGCTCAAGCAGTTCGTCGGCGTGTCGACTCGGCGCCAGCAGCCATGCCTCGGCATCGAACACCAGGGCTTCGCCGCTGCGGCCAAGGCGGGCAACTTCAAAAAGTCCGGAAAATCCCTTGTCGGCGGGCGATCCCAGGGCAAGCACGGCAACGATCCGGCCCCTGGCGGTGCGGATTGGCGCGGCGACCCAGGCACGGCCCATTCCCCTGCCGCCGGCGGTCAAATCTGGCGCTCATGATGTCCTGAAGAAGATCAGGCTGAGGACACGACTATTGCCAGCACTGCCAAAGGGACGCTCAAAAACACTGCAGCATGTTGGTATCGCAATAGAGCCGCTTCAGCCAGGCAAGCGCTATCCAGATCCAGAACAATACGGCGAAAGCAATGTAGGGAATGTGCTTGTCGATGACCTGCCGCGGCGTCACTTTGCGCATGGCCTTGATTACCGGCCCCGTGACGATCAGGAACAGCTTGTACATGGTGTTGTTGTCGCGGCCGCGACCCGCCAACAGGCCCAGCAGGCCCTGGCCGAGGAGAAACATCATTGCAACTTCCGCCAGCGCGCGCAGTATGCCGAGAATGAGTAGTTCAGGGTGGCTCATGGTATGTTCCGGTCTCCGTTATTTTGCTTGGTGAATCTCATGAATTACGATCACTGGCGGCATTATGCCCGCGGCTGGGTGTTTCACTTCTTCGGTCGTGAGAACAGCGCCTTCGAAGCCTACTGCACGGCTTTCCGCATCAACCCGCAAGACGTTCAATCGGCGCGTCATCTGGCGGCGATTGCCGCCAAGCGGAAGGATTACGCCGTTGCCATCAAGTGGTTCGAGGCCGCACTGGCCCTGACCCCGGACGACGGCGCCAACTGGTTCAACCTGGGCTACGTGTGCGAACACGCGGGCCGGTCGAAGGAGGCGATTGCCGCCTTCACCGAGGCGGTGCGCCTGGTGCCCGCGCAGGACATGGCCTGGTACGGCATGGGCCTAGCCCATGCGCGCCTGGGGCAGCATGACGAGGCGGTGAAAGCGCTGGAAAAGGTGGTCGAATTGCAGCCCATGAGTGGAGAAGGCTTCTATCAGTTGGGCATGGCCTACCATCACGCCAACCGCCCCGATGACGTGACAAAAATCCTCAAGCGCCTGGTCGGCTTCGAACCCAAGCGGGCGAGGAAGCTGGCGCAGGACACGCAACGATCCGACTTGATGAAATTCATTCCCGAACTTCCCTTCTGATTGTCGCTGTACGCGGGCCGACCTTGTCCCGCAGGGGGATACCGTCTCCTCGCCTTCGCTCGGAGACATAAAAGTCGGCGCTGATGAAACAACTGCGCTACAAGGCGGTCGAGCAAGAAACGCTCTCCTCGCCGTAGCGGATGGCGATACGGCGAATTGCGTTCGGCGAACTTGGGGATATCGTCCCCATCGCCTGAATTCACCGGCCTGCGCGGCTTGTTGCGCAGGGCCGGTTGAATGATGGGTTCGACCCCGCGCGTGAATGAGGCGATGGCTTACACCGGAGAATGATTCTTGAGCCACTCGCGCAAGGCCGAGTCCACGCGGGTTTGCCAGCCCTCGCCGCTTTCGCGAAATTGCTCAACCACTTCTCGTGACAACCGAATGGTGATGCGTTCTTTGGTCGGTGTTTTCTGAGGGCCACGCACGCCGAGTTTCTTTCTAAGGGATAGTGGTAACACTTCAGCGGCCGGCCCAAATTTCGCCATATCTTCGGCGGTCAGTTCGCGGACCTCGCCGTTAGTGTCAATCAATGGTTTGCGGCTTGCCATATCTATTT
>JBIJDI010000262.1:0-4353 GCA_044344235.1 Sulfuritalea sp.
TTCCGCGATGTGACTGAGCGCAAGGCCGCGGAACGGGCGCGGCTAGAAAGCGAAATGCTGAAGACGTCCGTGTTGACCCACGCCGCCTACGCAATCATTGCCACCGATTCGCAGGGAGTCATCACGGTATTCAATCCGTATGCTGAAGCTTTGCTGGGCTATGGCGCTAAGGAGGTGATCGGAAAGCAGACCCCGGCACTGTTTCACGATCCTGACGAAGTTGGCCGCCACGCCGAGATGCTATCGAGGGAGTTGGGCGAGATTGTTGTGCCGGGATTCGATGTGTTTGTCATCAAGACTCGTGAAACCCACGCGCCCGACGAAAATGAGTGGACCTACATTCGAAAGGATGGCCGGCGCGTGCCGGTGCTTCTTTCGGTAACGGCGTTCGTCGATGCGGATGGGAACGTTTCCGGCTACCTCGGCGTTGCCACCGATATCACCGAGCGCAAGGAGGCGGCAGCGAAACTTGCACAGAGCCAGCAGCGCATGGAACTGGCGCTGGCGGGCGCCGATCTGGGCTTGCTGGATTGGGATATTGCCACCGGACGATTTGTGCAGAATGAACGTTTTCTCGCAATGCTGGGTTATGCCAAAGATGAACTCCAGATCGATGCCGAGGTATTCGACTGGCTGATTCATCCGGCTGACCGTCCTCAGGTGCGCGCGGCGCTCGCGTCTCACTTCAGTGGCGAAACGCCCAGTTACGAGGCCGAGCACCGGAGCCGCCACAAGGATGACCACTGGGTATGGATACTCGCTCGCGGCAAGGTGGTCGAACGAGATGCGGACGGTCGCGCGCTGCGCATGGTCGGCACTGTCCTCGATATCTCGGAGCGCAAACACAACGAGGCCGCACTCAAGGCCCGTGAGGCGCGCCTGGCAAACCTCATCGGCTCGCTGCAGGAGTTGGTATTTGTGGTGGACACGGAGGGACGGATAACCGAATATCACCTGCCCGCATCCTTCAGCTTCCCCGCTGGCGTCGAAACCGCGGTGGGGAACTACTTTGTCGACGCGCTGCCGGATCAGTTGGCGGACTTCGTCGCGGAGGCGATGGTCGGCATCTTTGCCGATGGACAGGCGCGTACTCACGAATTCATGGTTCTTGTAGACGACAGGGAGCATTTCTTCCATGTCACCATGAGCCAGTTGTCCGGCTCGGGAAAGTACGCGAGCGGCTTCCTGGCTTTGGTCAGAGACGTCAGCGAACGCAAGCGCGCCGAGCAGGAGCAGCGGATCGCCGCGATCGCATTCGAATCGCAGGAGGGCATGGTAATCACCGATGCCAACGGGGTGATTCTGAAAATCAACAAGGCATTCACGGAAATCACCGGCTACACGGCACAGGAGGCTATCGGGCGAAGAACCTCGTTGCTCAGCTCCGGGCGTCACGACAAGGAGTTCTACGAGGTGATGTGGCGATCGATCACCGAGAACGGTTCGTGGCAGGGCGAGATCTGGAACCGCCGCAAGAACGGAGTGATATATCCTCAATGGCTCACCATCACCGCCGTGAAGGCGGACGATGGAGTTGTCACCCACTATGTTGGAACGCAGGTCGACATCACCGAGCGCAAGGAAGCCGAGATGGAGGTCGAGCGGCTGGCCTATTACGATTCCCTCACCCAGCTTCCCAATCGACGGCTCCTGCTGGATCGTTTGCAGCACGCGATGGCATTCAGCGCACGCAGCGGCCAGGAGGGAGCGCTGCTGTTCCTGGATCTGGACAATTTCAAGGCCCTTAACGACACCCTCGGTCACGACATGGGTGACCTCTTGCTGCAACAGGTGGCGCGGCGTCTCGTCGCCAGCGTCCGCGAGGGCGACACGGTCGCTCGCCTTGGCGGCGACGAGTTCGTGGTGATGCTGGAGGGGCTGAGTGAAAATCGCCTGGAAGCTGCCACCCAGGCTGAGCTTGCCGGGAAAAAGATACTGGCTGAGCTCAACAAGCCCTATAGGCTGGCCGAGCACGAGCATGTCAGCACCCCCAGTATTGGCGGGGCCCTGTTCTTCGGGCACCAGCACACTGTGGACCAACTCTTGAAGCAGGCAGACCTTGCCATGTATCAGGCCAAGGCCGCCGGTCGCAACGCGCTGCGTTTCTTCGATCCGGCTGCCGGAAAGTAGAACGGTCAGCCGGTAATTTTCCGCCTGACCGCGCGGGTCACCATGCGCAGGCGTTGGGCGAGCGGAAGGCGCTTGAAGTTGGTCTTGACGGCGCCCTGCGTGAAGGCGGTGCGCTTGGAATAGTCCATCACCAGGTCGACAATCACGGTCCGCCCGCCGTCGGCCAGTCCGCGCGCGCGCGCGATCGCGGCGGTCACCTCGTCGTTTGACGGCACCCGGATGTATTCGGCGCCGGTGGCGATGGCGACTCCGCTGAAGTCGATGGCGCCCAGTGCCGTGCAAGGCTTGCGGTTGAAGGGGATTTCCTGCGCCTGGGCGATCTGCGACAGTTCGCCGTCATGGAACACATAGAACACCAGGCCGAGGCCCAGGCGGGTGGCGGAAACAATTTCCATGCAGGTCATGGTGAAAGCGCCGTCGCCGACGATGGCGAACACTTCGCGCTCGGGGTTGGCCAGCTTGGCACCGATGGCGGCCGGCACCGCGTAGCCCATGCTGTTGAAATCGGTCGGCACAATCAGCGCCTTGGGGTGCCGCACGGGATACAGTTCTGCCGTCAGATAGGTGTGGTTGCCGTCGTCGACCACGGCAATCGAATCGTCGGGCATCGCCGCGCGCAACGCGTTGAAGAACACCACCGGGTTGACCTTGCCGCCGCTGTCGTGGCGCAGCCATTCGTCGTTGTAGGCGGTCTTGTCGCGCTGGATGCGGGCGTGCAATTCGGTATTCGCCGTACCACCAGCGCCGAGTTTTTGCAGTTCCGCCAGCAGCGCGGCCAGCACTGCGCCGGCATCTCCCTCCAGCGTCACTGCGGCGGGGTAGTTGGCATTGAATACCGCCGGGTTGATATCCGAGTGAATCAGGTTCTGCGGTACCGTCACGCCGAAGCTGCCCGTGGCGATCTCCGCAAAGCGGGTGCCGACCGCCAGCATGCAGTCGCAGTCGGCGAAGGCATTGCGCGCCGCCGGAACCGCTGAGGCGCCGAAGCTGAACCCCGTGTGCAGCGGATGGGCGGCGGAGAATACCGACAGGCCTTGCAGGGTGGTGGCCACCGGCGCCTGAAGAAACTCTGCGATGGCGCGCGTCAGATCATGAGCATCGCGGGCGCCCCAGCCGAGAAACATCGCCGGATGCTTTGCGGCCAGCAGCATTTCTGCGGCACGCCGGATGTCGGCGGCAGAAGCACGCTGCGGTTTGGCGATGACCGGTAGCGCCGGAAGCTCGCCTGCCTCGCCAGGAAACATCTGGAGATTGACCGGGATCTCGACAAAGACCGGACCCGGTTCTGCGGAGTGGGCAATCTCCCAGGCCTTGAACAAAGTGGGCGCGATGTCCTCATGGCGGGTGACGAGGAAGGTGGCCTTGGTCAGGGCTTTCAGAAAGGCATGCTGATCGAGTTCGTGCAACTGGTAGCGCTTGTCCAGATCGGTGCGGATGCCGCCGCAGATCACCAGCATGGGCACTCCATCCAGGAAAGCCTCGCCGATGCCGCTGGCGGCATGCGTGGTCCCCGCGGCGGGAACGATCACCAGCGTGCCGGTCAGGTCCGAGGTGCGGCTGACGCCGTCGGCCATGAAGGCGGCGCCGCCTTCGTGGGTCACCAGCACCGGCGTGATCGATTGCGAACTGTTGAGCTCGTCGTACAACTCGGTGTTGTGCACACCGGGAATCCCGAACGTGAATTTGATGCCCAGGGCTTCGAGGGCACGTACCGCGATCCAGGCGCCAGTTCGTTTCATGCGGATTTCCTCCAGGTCGTGCTGATGTTGTTACGTTGTCGCTGCCGCAGCTTGACCCGCGATGCGTCCGCTGAGAATGCAGCCGCCGAGGAAGCTGCCTTCCAGCGCCCGCAAGCCGTGCATGCCGCCGCCACCGAAGCCGGCGGCTTCGCCCGCCGCAAACAGGCCGGGGATGGCTGCACCGGCATGGTCGAGCACGCGGCTTTGCAAATCGGTCTGGATGCCGCCGAGGCTCTTGCGGCTGATGATGAATTCGCGCACGGCGATCAGCGGTCCGGCCTTCGGGTCGAGGATCTTCTGGAACTTGCAGGTGCGGATCCGGTCGCCCTTCCAGCGCCGCACATAGGCGATGCGACGCAACTGCTCGTCGTTGTGCAGGCTCTGGCCGCGGTCGATCTGCGCATCGTAGGCCTCCACCGTCTGCCGGATCGCATCGAGACTCACCGCGTCGTCGCCCTGACGCGCATTCATTTTCTCCACCAGT
>JBIJDI010000020.1:0-14644 GCA_044344235.1 Sulfuritalea sp.
GACGGCATTGCGCAGCACGGACAGCGATTTTCCCATGTCGCGTTCGCGCGCGCGCTGCTCATCCTGTTTGCGCTCGGAAATATCCTCCTGCAGAACAACAAGGCCGGCAGGCGCACCGTCAATCAAGACAGGGGCGGTTCGTACCAGCAGAGTGCCGCCCGCCGGATTGTGGAGTTCAACCGAATTCGCCGGAAAATTGGCAAGATAGTCGAACCGGACGTTGGTCAGTTCTTCAGGGTCGCCGGGGCCATAGAAACCCGTTTCCGCGAGCATGCGCATGCTGGTCCTGACCGTGCCCCCCTTTGAAATTGAGCCTTTTGCCAGGCCAAAATGGGTCTCGACCTTGTCGTTCCAGAAGATGGTGTTGAGCTCAGTGTCGAGCACAAGAACGCCAAACGGCAGGTTGGTCAGGACCTCCTGGAAATAGGAGGTCGTACGCAGGTTTTCCTGTTCGGCCCTGTCTTTCAGCGCGGCCTCGGCCCGACGACGTTCCGTGACATCCTGCAGGGTTTCGATCGCACCCACCACCTCGCCTGTTTCATCCCGTAGCGGCGCCGCCGTGAAGAACACCCAGCGTCCTTCTTCGCCGAAATTCGGGAAGAAGTCCTCCGCTTCGTACGCGCCCTCAATGAGTTTCGAGTGTTGCCATTTCGTCCGGTAATGCTGGTCGACCGCATCCTCGGCTCCCCCGGACAGGATCAAGTCGGCCATAACCGGCCGTTCGCTGGCATAGAAAGGCCGCCATTGGTCGCGGGTTCCCAATACCGACGTTGCACTGACGCCTGTCAGGTTTTCGCAGGCGTGGTTCCAGTAGGCCACCCGGTGATCGCGGTCGAGAACGAAAGTCGCCACCGAACTACCACCGAGAATCTGGGCCAGGCCTGTGCGGCTTACGTCGCGCTCAATTCCGGCGCGAATGGCTTCTGCTTCTGCGCGTTTGCGTTCGCTGATGTCCGTGTAGATGGTGACAAAGCCGCCGTCAGGCAGGGGAGCGCCTCGAATCTCAAGCACCTTCCCGTCTGGTCGTGTGCGCTCGAACACATGCGGCCGCATGTTTCGCGCTCGTTCGCAGGCCTCCATCGCCTGCACATCAGGGTCTCCCGGTCCGTATTCGCCGCGCTTCGCGTTGAAATGTATCAGGGCATGGAACGATGGCAGTCCCTCGGCAAACAGCTCGGCGGGAAAATCAAGCAGATCGCGAAATGCCTGGTTGCAGGCGACCATTTCAAGCCTGGAGTTGAAAATGGATACGCCGCCTGGAAAGCAGTCGATGATCGTCTGAAACTTTTCTGGCAGGGCTCCGTCGGCTGCAGCTTGCATTCGATCGACTCCGGTGGGGAAGACGCTATGGCGTGATTATGGCCAAAATCAGTACGTCTTCGCGATCATTTCGAGACAGAATGATCGAGGCCGGTCAGTCGATCCGATCTGATCTGGCTTGCGGTCAGGGGTATCGCCGCAAGGCCTGCTTTGGCATCTTGGAGCGGCTACTTCGATTCCATTACCCAGACACCGTCCCAGTCGTCTCCCGGTGGGCTGGCAATGAAGTGCTCGCAGCGCTCGATATACATCTTCGCGGCCTTGTCGTGATCATTGAGGGCCAGAACCTCCCTGAATTCGCCCATGGCGTCGCCCCATTTCTGCTGCCTGTATTTCACCAGCCCGGACTTGAAGTGGCGCAGGGCATCGATCATCTGCGGATAGCTTTCTTCGGTGTGGTAATCGAGTATTTCATGAATGGCAACCGGCTTGGTCTTGCCCTTTACCACCACCAGATCAAGTTCCCGACTGAAATAAGTCGCCTTCAGGGCCTTGTAGGTGAATTCGCTGATCAGGATGTGCGCGCCATACTGCTTGCAGGCAGATTCCAGCCGGGCGGAAAGATTCACACCGTCGCCGATGATGGTGTAATTCATCTGCTTCTTCGAGCCGATATTGCCCGATACCACATTGTCGGTATTGAGGCCGATGCCGATGTCGACCGGCATCTTGCCTTCATTGACGCGGCTGCGATTCCAGACGTTGAGCTCCTTGATCATGGCAATCGCCGTGCGTACCGCGCGATCGGCGTCGTCATCATGCCCGACCGGAATGCCGAAGGCGGCCATGATCGCATCGCCAATGAACTTGTCCAGCATGCCACCTTCATGCTGGATGCAATCCATCATCAGCGTGAAATATTCGTTGAGCAGGGCAACGGTCCCCTGGGCGCCCAACTGCTCCGTGATGGTGGTGAAGCCACGGATATCGGAGAACAGGATCGTGGCGAGGACGCTCTTGCCGCCGAGCATTTCGCCTCCGCTGGCGATCATCTGGTCGGCAATGCCCGGGTCCATGTAGCGCGACAGGGTCGACTTCATTCGCTTTTCGCTGGAGATGTCTTCCAGCATCAGCATCGAGCCCATGCGCTTCTTTTCCATCGACAGCAGCGGCAGCGCCGTGAGATTCACCGACAGCTTGTCTTCGCCGACGATCAGTTCGGCCTCCATGATCACTTCGGTGGTTTGCGTATCGGCGACGCGTTTCAGTTTTTCCGGAATCCACGCGTTGCTGCCGGCGAAGAACTCTGCCGCCGGTTTCTGCAGAATCTGCGGCAGGTGCACGCGCAGGATGCGCAGGCCGGCAGCGTTGCAGGTGGCGATACGCTCGGCTTCATCGAGCGTGATCACCGCATTCGACATCGACTCCAGCATCGCCTCGTTGTAGTTCTTCATGTTCTGCACGTCGGCAAACAGCTTGGCGTTTTCCAGTGCAATCGAAATCTGCGCCGTAAAGGCGCGCAGGCGCGATTCATCTTCGCTGGTGAAGGGGCCGCCACGTTTGTTCAGCACCTGCGTGACGCCGATCACCTTGCCGTGCTTGTTGACGATGGGAACGCACAGAATCGAGCGGGTGAAGTAGCCGGTCTTCTTGTCGAATGCCGGATTGAAGCGCAGATCGGCGTATGCGTACGGGATGTTGATGGCCTTGCCCGAGGTGAACACCGCGCCGGCGATACCCAGATGATTGGGCAGGCGGATCTGTACCGACTCCAGACCCTGACCGACTTCCGACCACAGTTCGTTGGTCTTCTCCTCGTTGAGGAACAGCGTCGAGCGTTCGGCATTCAGCAGGCGGGTTGCCTCGCCCATGACCTTTTGCAGCAAGGATCCCAGCTTGATGTCGGCGGTAACTTCGGAAACGACGTCGATGAACTCCATTTCCTGACGGCGGATGGCCTGCATGCGCTCGATGAATTGTGCGCTTTGCAGTGCCAGCGTGCCTTGGCTGGTCATCGCTTCGAGGAGGTTCAGATCCTGTTTGGTGAACTTGCCGCTGCGTTTGTTGAGCGTCTGCGCGACGCCGATGATTTCGCCCTTGACCGTCTTGATCGGCACGCAAAGGATGTTGTGCGTGGTAAATCCGGTCTGTTCGTCGATCGAACGGTTGAAGCGGTCGTCGGCATAGGCGTCGGCGATGATCAGTGCCTCGCCTGCGGTATAGACGTAGCCGGCGACACCGCTGGTATTGAGGATGCGAATTTCGCGCTGGATATTGCCTTGCGCCACACGCGAGTACAACTCATTGGTGTCCGGATCATTGAGGAACAGCGATCCACGTTCGGCATTCAACTCGGTGGTGGTCATCTCCACCAGTGCCTGCAGCACTTCATCGAGCGTGCCATAGCTGGCCATGCGGCGCGTGACCTCGAGCAGCAACTCGAGGTGGCGCAGCCGGCGACGGCCCTCCTGGTCACGTTCAGCCGACTTCTTCTTCGCGCCGACGACTGGGATGGGTGGGTCCATTGCATTCATGATCGGTTCGATCCCATGGCTTCGATCTGGTCGCGCAAGGCCTGGATGGTGTGCTGCAGTTGCGCACCCTCGTCGGCGAACAGCGTTCGCTCGCGATTGATTGAATTGGTCTTGTCGATCTGCGCCAGTTCCAGGCTTTCTCGCAGACCACTGACTGTTTGCCGCAGTTGCGCGATTTCGCCCTGAGCGCTGACCAGTGCTGTCCGCACCGCGTTGTCGGTGTCGGCCCGCGCGCGCTCCAGTTCCTCGCGCAGTGCGGCCGAGGTGGCCTTCAACTGCTGCATTTCGTTATGCCCGACGACGCGCTCCAACTGCACCGCGTGATCGCGTTCTGCACGCGATTGTTCCAGTTCCTCGCGCAGGGCGGCGGCCGTTGCCTTGAGCATCTGGGCTTCCTGATTCGCGGCGACGCGTTCCTGCTGGACCGCCTTTTCGCGCTCGATGCGGGCTCGCTCCAGTTCTTCACGCAGGGCGCCGACGGTGATTTTCAACTGGGAAAGTTCTGCCGCGCTGGCCTGGGTGGCACGCAAGGTCGAGTCATGGATTTCAGCGTGTGCCGCCTCAAGCTCCGTGCGCAGTGCCATCACCGTGCGCTTCATGTCACGGGAATCAGCCTGGGCCAGAGCGAGTTCTTCTTCGATGGTCGATACTTCAGCGGTCGTCATGGAGCGAACAGGTAATCCTCATTTGCGGGAATCTGCGCCCGGCCGCGAGTGCGTCCGGCACGGGCAGGCAACAGCGATGCTTGCATGTATTCCGTCAGATGCGTTTAATAATACCCCTACCTAGGAATCTTATCAGTCATGTTTTTGCATTGGAACACCTTAAAGAGCCGGGTCCGCATGGACCGCTCAGGACATGGGAATGCTTAGCCGACGTCATTTTCTTGCTTCAAGCAGCGCACTGGGCGCCTCGCTGGTCGCCTGCGGCGCGTTGGCGCAGTTGATGCCGCGCGGTCGGAATCGGCGCGTGGTCATCGTTGGTGGCGGCTGGGGCGGGCTCACGGCGGCCAGGCATCTGCGTGATCTGGCACCGGAACTTGAGGTGGTGCTGGTCGAAAGAAGCGCCGCATTCCGCTCCCTGCCGATGAGCAACAAGTGGCTGGTCGGGCTGGCGCAGGAGAGTGGACGAAGCCACGATTATTCCGCCATTGCCCGCACCCGGGGCTACACCGTGGTTCAGGCCGAGGTGACTGCGATTGACCGCGACCAGCGGCGCGTGATTACCCGCAGCGGCACGCTCGACTATGACTGGCTGGTGCTGGCGGTCGGCATTCGCTACGACTATGAGTCATGGTTTGGCAATGATCGCCGTGCGGCAGAACAGGCACGGAACAGCTACCCGGCGGGATTCGTCGCCGACGAACTCGATCTGCTGAAGCAGAAACTAACCGATTTCAAGGGCGGCGACTTCGTCATGACCATCCCGCCGCCGCCATACCGCTGCCCGCCGGCGCCGTATGAGCGTGCGGTAATGATCGCATGGCTGTTCAAGCAGAAGAAGATCAAGGGACGGCTGATCATTGTTGATCCAGGCCCTGGCATGCAGGCCTTCAACCGGGTCTTCGCCGATCGCTACAAGGATCAGATCGTGCACTTGACGCATGCCAGGGTGAAGTCCGTCGATCCGTTCAACAAGACGATCGCCACCGAATTCGATGACGTGCGTTTCGACGATGGCATCCTGATGGCACCGCAGCAGGCGGGTGACCTGGTCTGGCAGGCCGGGCTGGCGGCGCGTGACAGTGATGGCAAGGCGACAGGGTGGGGCGCACTCGACCCGCTCCATCTTCATGCCATCGGCGACGAGCGCGTGTTCCTGATCGGCGATCTGATCGGTCAGGTATCGCCCTTGTTCGGTCAGTATCCGAAGAGCGGCCATCTGGCCAACCGTCTGGGGCGCATTGCGGCGCGCGAGATCGCCAGTCGTGCGAGTGGTCGCGTGCCGGAGCCGGTCTTGCCGGACAGTGTCTGTCATGTCTTTTCGGATGTCGAGCCGATGGAAGGCATCCGCATCGACGGCCAATATCGCCTGCGCGGTGACGGCGTAATTGCTCAGACGGTACGCCAGCACCATGACCCGCAGCCTCGAGGCGAAGATGCCGAGTGGGCGAAATCGATGTTCGCCGACTTTCTGGCGAATGGTTGAGGCAGAAGGCCTTAGTGGCGGGCGAAGATGCTGGTCGTGCCGTCCGGACCGACCAGCAGGGTATCGAATCTTTCGCGACGGATATCCTTTTCCTGCCCCGCATTGTCGAGAATGGTGCAGGCCGTTTCGCAGAACGGGTTGGATATCTCGCGTCCCGGTGAGCCGCGCGGCAGGCCGGGTACGGCAAGCCCTCGCGCCTTGGGCCTTTCCTTGAGCAGCTGAAGTATGTCCTCCGCGGGGACATGTCCCTCGATGAAATAGCCTGCCACCCGGGCGGTTTGCACCGATTCAAGGCCTGACGGTACGTTCAGCCAGCGCTTGAGCCGCGGCATGTTGGCGACCAATGTTTCCGTGATGGTGACTTCAAAACCGCTCTTGCGCAGGTGGTCGGCCCAGTCGATGCAGGACAGGCAGGGGCTGGGGGCATAGACCACGATCGGCGGCAGTTTGTCGCCCTCGGCTGCGTATGCGTGCTGCAACGACCCCAAAAACATCAGGGCCAGGGTCAACAGATGCCGCAGGATCAGCACGACTTTCGGGGTTGGCAGCCCTTGAGCAGCCACAGCGAAACGACGCCGGCAAATTCGTCGGCGCGCACCTTGCGCGCCATGCTCAGCACATCACGCCCGGCATTGGTCTTCAGTGCGGGGTCGGCGCCGGCTTCCAAGAGCGGTCTGGCATGCCTGGTACGGGTGGAAAAGGCCGCCATGTGCAACGGCGTCATGCCTTCCTTGTCCCGTGCGTTGACGTTGGCTCCCGCCGCAATCAGCGCCAGCAGCGGGCCGCTGTCTTCATTCAGCGCCGCGTAGTGGAGCGGCGTGGCGCCGAGGTCGGTGCGCGCATCGCGACTTTGCGGTGATGCCTTGAGCAGCTTTTCGACATCCTGGCGCGTGCCCATGCGAGCAGCATCGTGGATCGGCTGCTCGTTCTTGCCCAGGGTGGCTTCAGCCGGAAGGGCCAGGGCGGAGTGCAGCGCGCACCACAGCATGAGCGTGAATCGGGTAATACGCGTGGTGATCACGTGGTTCAAGATTGTCCTCTTCTGTACGCTCTTGCCATTTGAGGTGGGCTTCGTCGATCCTTTTGGCGCCCAAGTCAGGAATCGAACCTGAGACCTACCGCTTAGGAGGCGGTCGCTCTATCCACTGAGCTACAAGGGCGCAAGGCGCGAATTCTATCGCACCCGCGAATAGCGTCCCGGATCGGCCGCAGACACTAGCGCTCGCCTATAATCCCGCACCCTCCTTTCGGCCTTCATCGGCCTTGCTCCCGTGCCCGTTATTTCCCTTGATCGCGCCTGTCTCGCCTATGGCCATGTGGCCCTGCTGGATCACGCCGCCATGCAGATCGATGCCGGCGAACGCGTCGGCCTTATCGGCCGCAATGGCAGCGGCAAATCCAGCCTGCTGAAGGCCCTCGCCGGACTGGGTTCGCTGGACGACGGCGAGGTCTGGCGCGAGCCCGGCCTCTCCATCGCCTACGTGCCGCAGGAGCCCGAATTCGCCACCCACGACACGGTGTTCGAGGCAGTCGCCGCCGGTCTGGGAGACGTCGCCCGCATTCTTGCCGAATACCACGAGGTGACCCACACGGTCGGCGCTGGCGACACGGCGACGATGGACCGTATGCAGGAATTGCAGACACAACTGGAAGCGAACGACGGCTGGCGGCTGAATTCCCGCGTCGAGCAGGCCATCTCGCGCCTGGCGCTGGATGGCGATGCGCGCGTCGATGCGCTATCCGGCGGCGGCAAGAAACGCGTTGCCCTGGCCCGCGCACTGGTGGCCGAGCCGGAACTGTTGCTGCTCGACGAACCGACCAATCACCTTGATGTGGACGGCATCCTCTGGCTGGAAGATCTGCTGCGCGGCTATCAGGGGGCGATCATGCTGATTACCCACGACCGGGTGTTCCTCGACAACGTGGCTACCCGCATCGTCGAGCTGGATCGCGGCAATCTGGTGAGCTTTCCCGGACGTTTCGCTGCGTATCAGGAGCGCAAGGAATTCATGCTCAACGAGGAGGCGCTGGCCAACGCCCGTGCCGACAAGATGCTGGCGCAGGAGGAAATCTGGATCCGGAAAGGCGTCGAAGCGCGGCGCACGCGCAGCGTGGGGCGCGTCCAGCGCCTTGAGCACTTGCGCGAGGCCCGCGCGGCGCGGCGCGAGCAACTGGGCAAAGTCGATTTCCGCGTGGTGCGTGGCGACGCGTCGGGCAAGCTGGTGGCTGAACTCGAGAACGTCGGGAAGCGATTCGTGACAACTGCGGGCGAGAAGATCGTGGTGCGCGATTTTTCCTGCCGCATCCTGCGCGGCGACAAGGTGGGTCTGATCGGCGCCAACGGCACCGGCAAGACCACGCTGCTGCGCCTGATTCTGGGCCAGATCGAGCCCGATGCGGGCAAGCTGCAGCTGGGCACCAAGATCGAAGTGGCCTACTTCGACCAGTTCCGCACCCAACTCGATCCCGAAGCGCCGCTTTGCGAAGTGATCAGCCCCGGCTCGGATTATGTCGAGATCGGTGGCACGAAGAAGCACGTGATCGGCTACCTCGAAGATTTTCTGTTCGCTCCGCAACGGGCGCGTTCACCGGTGAAATCGCTTTCCGGCGGCGAGCGCAATCGTCTGCTGCTGGCGCGTCTGTTCGCGCGACCGGCGAATGTACTGGTGCTCGACGAGCCGACCAACGATCTCGACATCGAAACCCTCGAACTGCTCGAAGCCCTGCTGCAGGACTACTCCGGCACGGTGTTCCTGGTCAGCCACGACCGGGCCTTTCTCGACAACGTGGTGACGCAGACCATCGCCAGCGAAGGCGACGGGCAGTGGAAGGAATACGTCGGCGGTTACAGCGACTGGCTGCGGCAGCGGCCGGCGGGGGGCACGGTGCGCTTCGATGCCACGGGTGGCCCTGACGCGAAGCCGGCGTCAAGAGTCGGCGCTGGCGATACGGCGAAAGTCAAATCTGCCGAGCGCAAGAAGCTCAGCTTCAAGGAGCAGCGCGAGCTTGAACAATTGCCCGATCGCATCGCAGCATTGGAGGCCGAGCAGGGCGTCTTGCAAGGCCGCTTGGGCGATCCGGCCTTCTATCAGGGGCCGGCAGAGGCCGTGCGTCAGTTGCAGGCCCGGCTGGCCGCAGTCGATGCTGAAATCGAAGCGGCCCTGATCCGCTGGGAGGCGCTGGAGGCAAAGGGCTGAAAGTTTTCGCTGGCACTTAAAACGACCTGTATTCAAGGCGTTGCTTCCGATTCGCGGGATATACCCTGCCTCACCGGGTTAAGCGGTCGCTATCGCGCCGCAAACAGGAGTGACGCATTTGGACGCATGGAAAAAGCGTTGGGGAGTTGGGGCGTGGGCTGCGTTCTTCGAGACCCATGAGCTTCCCGTGATGCATCGGTCGCAAATGATGCTGCGCGCTTTCGAGGAATCCAAAGGCGAACTGCTGGCGCCCGCCGAGCTTTCAGCCATCGTCCTGCAGGACCCTTTGCTGTGCCTGCGTTTGTTGCGCGAAGCGGAGCGAACCAAGACGCGCCGCCTGGTTCATGAAACCACGACGGCACTGGCCGCGATCATGCAGCTCGGCCTCGATGAATTCCGGAATCTGCTGCTATCGAGTACGCAAATCGAGGAGGCCAATGTCGGTCTGCTGGAAGTCGAGGCCCGTGCGACCGTCGCGGCGCAAGTTGCGCTGCGCTGGGCATCGGGCAGAAAGGATACCAATCCCGAAGAGGTGGCCGTCGCCGCCCTGCTGGTCGACGCCGGAGAGTTGTTGCTCTGGGTCTACGAGCCGGAACTGCCTCAGGCCGCCAAGGACGAGCTGGCCTCCGGCCGGGAAAAGCGCAGTTCCCAGGCGCAGGTTGCTGCCTGCGGGTTCGATTTCAAGCAGTTGACCATGCGCTGCGCCGAACTCTGGAAGCTGCCCGCCCTGGTGATGCAACTCCTGCGCGGGGTGGATTCGCCTCGCGCCAATTTGACGCGAATCTGCTCGAATGTCGCGCGCCATATCGTCGAATCGTCGGCGACCTCCAACCTTGCGTTGGCCAGCGATCTTGTAGAGGCCCATGACCTCATGCCAGGAATCAGCATCGACTGGCTGGCAGACGGGCTGGTCATGCTGCCGGACGGTCAAAAAGCCGATCTGATCGTCAACGCCAATGAACTGCGGTCGCGCCAGCCAAGAGTCTGAGCAGCGGCCGGATTTTCCGGCGCCGCCAACTCTCAAGCCCACAGGCTTTCTGCCGATATTCTTGTTGATTGCAGCCGATATCCATCCTGGGAGACTCAAGTGGTCGTCATAAATGGAAAACGTACTACCGCGATCGTGATTCGTCATCGGGGCGACAGTGTCACCCTGGTGCCGATGAAAAGCGGTCGGTTGTCAGCAAAGACGGTTGCCTTTGAAGAATTTCGCAGCGAATGGCAGGAAACCGGCTACGCGCTCTCGCAGGGCCTGACCACCTTTCTTGCGCACATCATGAAGTGGGGCGCCTCGCTGGAGGTCGTCAAGGGCCTCGACAGGCTCGCGGCCCGTGATCGTTTCGTAGTAGCCAGCCTTTTCTAACGCCGGCCCACAAGGCGCAAGGCAATAGGCAATCAAGCGCACTGGCAAGGCTGGTTTGACGGTGCCGCGCTGCCTAATCCGGGCAAGATCGGTGTCGGCGTCGTCATCATGTCACCGACAGGAATCCGCTCCGAAAAATCCGTTCTGATCGGCGGATCCGGCTGCAACAACGAGGCCGAGTTGCATGCGTTGTGCCTGGCGCTGGAAATCGCTTTTTCGGAGGGTGCCCGGCGGCTGCTATTGCGCGGTGACAGCGATGTCGCCGTGCGCTATGTGCGTGGGCCGGAGAGCACGCAGATTGCCCGGCTGGTCATCCTGGTGGCACAGGCCCGCGAAAGAATCCGGGGCTTTGAGGATGTGCAGCTGCTATGGGTTCCCCGTCATCGCAACGTCGAGGCTGATCGTCTTTCGCGGCAGGCGCTGGGTCTGCCCGCGCTACCCCTCAAGATTGCAAAGGGCAGGCGACGGTCGCGCTAATGCGTTGCTGCGGCAAGGCCGGTTTCCGCTATGATCCGCCGGCGTCATACAAAGGAGCCAGCACTTGGGAATACTGACCAACATCGTCGCCGCCGAAGAAGATGAAATTGCCGCCATCGGCGAATCACTGCGGCCGGTGGACGAATGGAGCGGCCTCGAACGCCGTGGCATCGACACGGCCAAAATAGCCACGCTGCATTGCCTGCTGACCGGCGACGAATTTGAAGAGGCAGTCGGCGCCTACGAGCCCGTGTATGTGGGGGATGAGGGTGCCGTGGTGCTGCGCATCGCCGACCAGGTCATGGAGCGCCTGGCGACGATGGACGAGGATGCGCTGGAACTCGTCGCCGAAGAACTGGCGGCCACTGAAGAGTATGAATTGGAGCAGTGGGAGGCGGAGGACGTGCAGGTGCTGGTGATGGAACTGGCCGACCTCGCTCGACTGGCCGACTCGCAGGGGCAGGCGATGTTCGTCTGGATGCATCCGCTGCTTACTTGAGCGTTACCGCAGTCGAAGTGATGCCATCGAACAAGACCTGGTTCGTGTACCTGATCGAATGCACTGACGGCTGCCTCTACACGGGGATTACCGTCGATCTGGAGGCGCGCTTCAAGGCACACTTGCAGGGCCGCGGTGCGCGCTACATGCGCCTGCACCCGCCCTTGCGCATGCTGGCCGCCGAAGCGCATCCGGACCGCTCTGCCGCCTCGAAGGCAGAGCACCGCATCAAGCAGCTCCCACCCGCTGAAAAGCGTGCTTATGCGGCTGAAATGATGGCCAACCCGCTGGCTTCACTTTCCTGACCCCACCGCGGCATGATCGTTTTTTCCCACGCCAACAGCTATAGCGCCTCGACTTACCGCCAGCTATTCGAAGGCTGGCGCGCAGCGGGCCATGAGGTGGCTGCGGTCGAGCATTTCGGCCACGACACGCAATTCCCGGTCGATCGCCGCTGGCGCGGCATGACGCAGCAGCTCACGACGCTGATCGACAGCCTGCCGCAGCCGCGCCTTTGGCTGGTCGGGCACTCGATGGGCGGCTACCTGAGCCTGCTGGCGGCCGGCCAGCGCCCAGAGCGCGTGCGCGGCATCGTGCTGCTCGATTCACCCGTCCTGCATGGATGGAAAGCCGGCCTGATCAGCGTCGCCAAGGCGACCGGTCAGATGGGGCGGTTGTCACCTGCAGCGGTTGCGGTCAAGCGCCGCGACCGCTGGCCGGACCTGGGCGAGGCGCATCGGCACTTTGCGGCGAAGTCCATGTTCGCGCGCTGGCATCCGGCCATTCTCAACGACTACATCCACCATGGCACCGAACAGGATCCGGATGACCGCAGCGGAAAAACCCGGCGCCTGAAGTTTCGCCCCGAAATCGAAGCAGAAATCTACTCGACGGTGCCCCATCGCCTGGTCCCCTATCTGCGGTTGCATCCTCCCGGCGGGCCGGTCGCCTTCATTGCCGGAACGCGCTCGCGCGAGGTCCGCCAGGTCGGGCTGGCTGCCACGCACCGCATCACACAAGGGCGCATCAGCTGGATGGAAGGCTCCCACCTCTTTCCCTTCGAGCAACCGGAGGAAACCGTACGCGAGGTGCTCAAGTGGATGCAGCAGCTGGATGCGGTGACTGCCGGGAAGGAATAGGCAGAGACGCACCGTGCCAGAAACAAAAAGCCCGGCTAAAGCCGGGCTTTTTGTTTGCCTGGGAGGATCGCTCAGCCGCAGGTTCCCACCGCACCGCAGGCGCTGCAGAAGTCGCAGCCGTCCTTGCGGATCACCGTGTAGTTGCCGCATTCGCCGCACAGCGAGCCCTGCATCACCTTGACGCCACCGCTCTTCTGCTCGGGGACTTCAAGGATGCCCATTTCGCGCGTCGGGTAGCCGTGCTCGTCGAGGATGTGCAGCATGGCGTAGCGATGCATGATCAGGCGCGCGATGTAGGCTACCGTCGAGGGCCAGTTCTGCTGCTTGTTGGAGCCGGGGACGCGGGCCATGAAATCACCCAGCGGCTCGGCATAGTTGGTCAGCTTGCGCAGCTTCATGCCGATCCAGGCGGGGTCGAGCACGCGCATGTCGAGCGAGAGGAGCCGCGTCAGGCCGTCCAGCGCACGCGGGTAGTGGCCGGAGAGCCACACCGAGTAGGGGCGCGTGACACCATCGGGCAGGGTGATTTCCTTCAGACCCAGCACGAATTCTTCGCCGGCAGCCGGATTGACCACATCGACCGTCCATGACAGCGTTCCGTCGGTGCCGGTCTTGGGTTCATCGCGGCTGAACATGCAGTCGATCACCGGGGTGGCTTCGGAGCCATCCAGCGCGCCGAGTTTCTCGCAGCGATAGCGCACCACCTGGGCCAGCGCCGAGACCACGCCGGGAACCAGCTTGCGCTCGCCGTTGGGCGGTAGCGGCAGTTCGAAGGCGTCGTCGTCCTGTGTCCTTGCCAGTGCGTCGAGCTTGAGCTTGAGCCAGGCCTTGTCGTTGGCACGCATGTCCATCGACAGCGTCTTGGCCACGGCGCCGATGCCGCGCGGCTGCTCTGCGCCATTGACCCAGACTTCGAAGGGGACGTCGCGTCCGTGGTCGTTTTCGATCTGACCGACGAAGAGGGCGAACTCGCCGTGCGGCGCTTCGATCATGTAGGTCCATGCCGCGTTGCCGTCGGTCATGCGCGGGCGGCCCGGCCAGCGCAAGCTGGCCAGCACCGGCGCGGGCAGCGCGCCGATCGACAGCCGGCGGTTGGCGTGGTCGATGGTGACGTCCTGCGGCTGTTTCTGGGCGGCCTCGCTCGCTGTCGGCGTGACCGAAAGCACGCTGCCGAGCACCGAGTTGGGCCGGTAGGTGGCGAGTCCCTTGAGGCCGGATTTCCAGGCCACCATGTAGAGGTCCTCGAACTCCGAATAGGGGTAGTCGGCCGGCACGTTCACCGTCTTCGAGATCGAAGTGTCGATGTAGGGCGCGACCGCAGCGACCATCTGCTCGTGGGCCTGGGCCGAGATTTCCAGCGCGGTGACGAAGTAGTCCGGCAGTTTGGAAACATCGCCGCCCTGGTGCTTGTAGAGGCGCCAGGCATAGTCCTCGACCGCGTATTCCTTGTGCGTGCCGTCGGCCATGCGCTTTTTGCGCGTATAGACCCAGGAGAAGGGCGGCTCGATGCCGTTGCTGGCATTGTCGGCGAAGGCCAGACTGATGGTGCCGGTGGGTGCAATCGACAGCAGGTGCGAGTTGCGCAGGCCGTGCTTGCGGATGGAGTCCTTGATTTCCTGCGGCAGGCGCGAGGCGAAGTTGCCGCCCGACAGATACATGTCGGCATTGAACAGCGGGAAAGCTCCGCGCTCTTTTGCCAGCTCGACCGAATAGAGGTAGGAGCGGTCGCGCATGTATTCGGAAATCTTGGTCGCCATGTCGCGCGCGGCATCGGTGTCGTAGCGCAGCTTGAGCATGATCAGCGCATCGCCGAGGCCGGTGAAGCCGAGGCCGACGCGGCGCTTGTTCTGCGCTTCCTTCAACTGCTGCTCGAGCGGCCAGTGGGTGGCGTCGAGCACGTTGTCGAGCATGCGCACGGAACTGTCGATGACGCGGCCGAACGCGGCGAAATCGAAGCTGGCCTTCTTGGTGAAGGCCTCCTGGACGAACAGCGTCAGGTTGATCGAGCCTAGGCAGCAGCAACCATA
>JBIJDI010000299.1:0-3808 GCA_044344235.1 Sulfuritalea sp.
AAAATTACAAAACGGCAAATGGATATCGAGTCGGTCAGTGGGTTGCTGTTCAACGCAAAACCACAGACAACATGGCACCGGAGCGCAGAGCACGGCTGGAAGCATTACCCGGTTGGACTTGGGATGCAATTGCGGATCAGTGGGAAGTAGGATTTCGCTATCTCAAGGAATTCGCAGATCAAGAGGGGCATGCCAAGGTTTCTCAAGATTACAAATCGGCAGATGGATATCGAGTCGGTCAATGGGTTAGTGTTCAGCGAGCGACAAAAAACAACATGACACCGGGGCGCAGAGCACGGCTGGAAGCTTTGCCCGGATGGGCTTGGCGGCATTACGGCTCTTCATTGCATGACGCCTGATTGAATTTGAACTTCAATCAGCGTCATTTCGCGGTATGCCGTTACTGCTGTCGATATAGGTGCCAGGTTCAAATTAACCGTGGATTGAGTTGGGGGGCGGTACCGTCGGGCTTCTTGCCGGCGGATGAAGAGTACGAAGCGGTTGCCCAAGGCGACGAGATTTTGCTTTGCAAGGCGCCGTAAGTTACTCCGCGAATCTGAGTCTGCGCCACTCCAATTTCCATGGCAACACGAATCGCCGTCCCGCCAACGCCGACTTTTGCGAAAGATGCCATTGGCTGTTGGGGTCAGCAGGTATTCCGGGGCAGAGTCCGAACGATTCTAAGACGCCAGGTTCGAATTGAATTTCTGGCTAAACTCCTTTCGCATTTTCGATGGAGGTGCTTTTATGGGAGAAGCCAAGAGAAGAAGAAAACTAATTGATGCAAGTAGTTCGTGCATCCTCTGTGGCGGGCAATCGGAAAGGCACAATCAGTGTTACGGCGCCCGTTTCCGTTTCTCAGTACGAATAGGCCAGTGGTTTAGAACCGTTCCCGCGTTCGCGGAGACATAAGGCATAATCCAAAGCAGACTCGCAAAGAGCGCTAAAACAGCAGTTTTCCCCGGAGGAGATATTGGGTGTTGCAGTTCCTGCAATTGATCGTCAGCGGTGCCGCCATCGGCTGCATTTATGCGCTGCTCGCCCTCGGCTTCGTGCTGATCTACAAGGCGACCGAAACCGTTAATTTCGCCCAGGGCGATTTGATGATGGTGGGCGGCTTCATCGGCCTGGCGGTGATGACCTTGATCGGCTTGCCTTTCTGGCTGGCGTTTCTGGCCACCGTCGCCGCCATGGCGCTGGTCGGCATGGGCGTCGAACGCGTGGTGCTGCGCCCCCTGCTCGGCCAGCCGGCGTTTACCGTGGTGATGATGACCATCGGCATCGGTTACCTGGCGCGCGGCCTGGTGACCATGATTCCCTACTGGGGTACCGAGACGCACACGCTGCCGGTGCCCTACAAGGACGAGGTGATCTGGCTCGGCGGCGAAGGCAAGGGACTGGTGATGTCCGTCGAGCATATCGTCATCATCCTGGCGACGGTCGCGCTGGTTGCCTTGCTGTTTGCTTTCTTCCGCTACACCAAACTCGGGATTGCCATGCAGGCAACCTCGCAGAACCAGCTGGCGGCGTTCTACATGGGCATTCCCGTGCGTCGCGTGAACATGCTGATCTGGGGCCTGTCGGCGGCTATTTGTGGCGTCGCCGGCCTGTTGCTGGCGCCGATCACCTTCGTTCATGCCAACATGGGTTTTGTCGGTCTCAAGGCGTTTCCGGCGGCGGTGGTGGGCGGCTTCGGCAGCATTCCGGGTGCATTGGTGGGCGGCCTTGTTATCGGCATCGTCGAGTCGCTTTCCGGCTTCTATCTGCCGGAAGGTTTCAAGGACATCGCGGCCTACGTCGTCGTGCTGGTGATGCTGGTGGTCAAGCCCAATGGCCTGTTCGGCGACAACCTGACGAAGAAGGTGTAGCCGACCATGCACTTCATCTTCAAGACCCGTTACGAACAGGATATCGCGCTGTTCAAACATGGCGGCCAGATCTTCTGGTACGCCGTGCTGGCGCTGGCACTGGTGGCGGCACCCTGGCTGCTGTCCGAATACACGCTGTCGCAGGTCACGTTCATCGGCATCTACGCCATCGTCTGCCTTGGCCTGATGCTGCTGGCCGGGTATACCGGGCAGATCTCTCTGGGCCACGCCGGCTTCCTCGCCATGGGCGCCTATACGGAAGCGTACATGCAGGGCATGGGCTGGCCCTTCATTGTTTCCCTGCCCATGGCGGCCATCGTGGCGGGAATCACGGGGATCATGATCGGCCTGCCGGCCTTGCGGGTAAAGGGCATGTATTTGTCGATTGCCACGCTGGCCTTCGGTTTCATTCTCGAGGAAGTCGTGGTGCGCGCCGAACACATCACCGGCGGCAATGCCGGCAGGCAACTCGGCGCACTGACCATAGCCGGCATCAATTTCGATGACGGCACCAACTTCTACTACCTGGTCACCTTCATTGCGTTGCTATGCGTGCTGGGTGCGCTCAACCTGCTGCGCAGCCCGACCGGTCGCGCCTTCGTGGCAATCCGAGATTCCGAGGTGTCGGCGCAGAGCATGGGCATCAACCTGGCCCACTACAAGACCATTGCCTTTGCCCTGTCGGCGGCCCTGGCCGGCATTGCCGGCGCACTTTATGCGCACAAGATCCGCTTCATCACGCCCGACCAGTTCGGTTTCCTGCAATCCATCGAACTGCTGATGATGGTGGTGATCGGCGGCCTCGGCTCGATTCAGGGCGCGATTTTCGGCCCGGCCTTCTGGTTCGCGGTGCAGCAGCTGATCGTCACCGGCAAGGACTGGCTGCCACCCGCGCTCGGCCAGCAGACGGGATTGCAGCCGACGATTTTCGGCATCATCCTGATCGCCATCGTGCTCTTCGAACCGCTGGGCCTCTACGGACGCTGGCTGAAGTTCCGCACCTTTCTCGAGATCTTCCCCTTCTATCGCAAGGGCATGTTCAAGCGGCAGAAGAGCTACATGAAATCGGAGCGGATGAAATGACCGCGCCGATGCTCGAAGCCGTCAATCTCTCGGTTCGCTTCGGCGGCCTGATGGCGGTGAGCAACGTTTCCTTCGAAGTCTGGCCGAACGAGGTGTTTTCCCTGATCGGTCCCAACGGCGCGGGCAAGACCACGATCTTCAACCTGATTTCCGCGCTGTATCGGCCGACGTCGGGCGAGGTGCGCTTCGAGGGCGAAGTGATCTCGCGCATGCCGCCGCATGTCGTTGCGCGTCACGGCATCGCCCGTACCTTCCAGAACATCGAGCTCTTCGAACATGCCACCGTGTTGCAGAACCTGCTGGTCGGACGTCATTGCCATCGCCACACCGGCTGGGTGCAGGACTGGTTGTTCACCGGCTCGGTACGCCGCGCCGAGCTTGAGTTCCGCCGCCAGGTCGAAGAAGTCATCGAGTTCCTCGATTTGCAGCACTATCGCGACAGCATGGTGGTCGGCCTGCCCTACGGCGTGCGCAAGGTGGTCGAGCTGGCGCGCGCGCTGTCGATGCGACCGCGGCTGCTGCTGCTGGACGAGCCCTCGTCGGGCCTCAACACCGAAGAGACGGAGGACATGGGTTTCTGGATCGAGGACATCAAGAATGATCTTGGCATTACCGTGATCATGGTCGAGCACGACATGGGCCTGGTGTCGCGCGTTTCCGACCGGGTGCTGGCGCTGAACCTGGGCGAGGTGTTGACCCTGGGCACGCCGGAGGAAGTGCAGGCGCATCCGGGTGTGATCGAGGCCTACCTCGGAGGCGCGGCCGATGTCTGAAACCACGCAGCCGATTCTCCAGCTCAACAACGTCGAAGCGTCCTATGGCGCGGTCAAGGCCATTCGCGGTGTGTCGCTGGGCGT
>JBIJDI010000264.1:0-4290 GCA_044344235.1 Sulfuritalea sp.
CACTGCTGAACCACGCCTTGCGCAATGTGGGCGAGGCTTATCGGGTCGATGCTCATCAACGTTCACACGCCGTGGTGTATCAAACCGCGCGCCGAGATCTGCTGGAGCTGGAAACACTGGGGCTACTGGAGAAGACCAAGCAGGGCAATGCCTACGTGT
The DNA here is from genome assembly GCA_044344235.1 of Sulfuritalea sp. Classification (GTDB taxonomy): domain Bacteria; phylum Pseudomonadota; class Gammaproteobacteria; order Burkholderiales; family Rhodocyclaceae; genus Sulfuritalea. The sequence goes on from JBIJDI010000264.1 coordinate 160, forward strand.
ATTACGCTCCAGCGGATTTGCGTGAACGGTTGAACGTCCTGTCGAAGGACGGCACATGAGCACCCACGCCTATTCCGAAGACCAACTTGTCGAGCAACCCGCCATCGGCCTTTTTGCTGCGCTGGGCTGGCAGACGGTGTCTGCGCTGGAGGAAACGCTTGGCGAGAATGGAACACTGGGGCGCGAAACCAAGGGCGAAGTGGTGCTGGTAAAACGCCTGCGCGCCGCGCTGGGCAAATTCAACCCCGCGCTGCCGCCGGAGGCGATCAGCAACGCCGTCGATGAATTGACCCGCGACCGCTCGGCGATGAGTCTGGAGGCGGCCAACCGTGAGGTCTATCGGCTGCTCAAGGAAGGCATCACGGTGTCCGTCCCCGAGCGCGACACCCTCACCCCCGGCCCCTCTCCCGGAGGGCGAGGGGGGCAAACCACCGAACGCCTGCGCGTGGTGGATTGGGAGCACCCGGAGAACAACGACTTCCTGCTGGTCAGCCAGTTCAGCGTGACCGGCGCGCTCTATACCTGCCGGCCCGATCTGGTCGGCTTTGTTAATGGCCTGCCCTGGGTGGTAATCGAACTCAAGAAGCCCGGCGTCCCGGCGCGGGCCGCTTTCGACGAAAACCTCACTCATTACAAGCAGCAGGTGCCAAAGCTGTTCTGGAGCAACGCGCTGCTCATTGCCAGCAACGGTACCGACAGCCGCGTCGGCTCGCTCACCGCCGACTGGGGCCGCTGGGTGGAGTGGAAGCGCATCGAGCGTGAGGACGAAGCGCGCCGCGTGTCGCTCGAAGTGATGCTGCGCGGCACCTGCGACCGTACCCGCCTGCTCGATCTGGTCGAGAACTTCACGCTGTTTTCTGAACACAAGGCCGGGCTGGTCAAGGTCATCAGTCAGAACCACCAGTTCCTCGGCGTCAATAACGCCATCGCCTCAATGCTCGAAGCCCGCAAACTGGGCCACGGGCGCGGCGGCGTGTTCTGGCAGACCCAAGGCAGCGGCAAGAGCTTTTCGATGGTGTTCTTCGCGCAGAAAGTGCTGCGCAAGCTGGCCGGCAACTGGACGTTTGTGGTCGTCACCGACCGCGTGGAACTGGACGAGCAGATCGCCAAGACCTTCAAGGCCACCGGTGCGGTGAGCGAGGCCGAGGGTGACGAATGCCACGCCGCCAGCGGCGCCCACCTGCGCGAGCTACTGCGTGGCAATCATCGTTACGTCTTCACGCTGGTGCACAAGTTCCAGACGCCGGAACTGCTCTGCGACCGTTCCGACGTGATCGTGCTGACCGACGAGGCGCACCGTAGCCAGTACGACACGCTGGCGCTCAACATGCGCGCCGCGCTGCCCAAGGCGATGTTCCTGGCCTTCACCGGCACGCCGCTGATTGCCGGCGAGGAGCGCACCAAGGAAGTCTTCGGCGACTACGTTTCAATCTACGACTTCCAGCAGTCGATCGAAGACGGCGCCACCGTGCCGCTGTTCTATGAGAACCGCACTCCGGAATTACAGCTCGTCAATCCCGACCTGAACGAAGACATCTACCGCCTGATCGAGGACGCCGACCTCGACGCCGATCAGGAGGCCAAGCTGGAGAAGGTGCTGGGCCGGCAATACCACCTGATCACCCGCGACGACCGGCTGGAAACCGTGGCGCAGGACATCGTGCGGCATTTCTTGGGTAGAGGTTTCGTCGGCAAGGCGATGGTGGTATCGATCGACAAAGCCACCGCGCTGCGCATGTACGACAAAGTGAAGGGGCATTGGGCGACGGAAACGGCGCGGGTGCAAAAGGAACTGGGAGAACTGCACTACCAGCCGGGCGGCAGCATGACACCCGAGCAGGCGCGGCGCGATGCACGCATGGCCGAACTGAAGCAACGGCTGGAGGTGCTGACCGGCACCGACATGGCGCTGATCGTTTCGCCGGGGCAAAACGAAATTGCCCAGATGCAGGCGCTGGGCCTCGACATCGAGCCGCACAGGAAGCGCATGAACGAATCGCAGCCGAGGCTGGACGAGAAGTTCAAGGACACCGAAGACCCGCTGCGCCTGGTCTTCGTCTGCGCCATGTGGCTGACCGGCTTCGACGCGCCAAGCTGCTCGACGGTGTATCTCGACAAACCGATGCGCAACCACACGCTGATGCAGACCATCGCCCGCGCCAACCGAGTGTTTCCCGGCAAGCACAGCGGCGTGATCGTCGATTACGCCAACGTGTTCGCCTCGCTGGAAAAGGCACTGGCCATCTACGGCGCGGGTAAAGACGGCAAGAGCCCGGTCAAGGACAAGCAGCAACTGGTGGCGGAACTACGCAAGGCGGTGGTGGATGCGGCAGCCTTCTGCGCCGCGCACGGCGTCATGCTGGGCGAAATCGAGGCCACGGCCGCCGGCAGCATGGAGCGCCTGTCGCGCATCCAGGACGGGATGAACGCGCTCATCTCGCCCGACCCGCTGCGCCGGGATTTCTTCGCCCATGAGCGTCTGGTCAGCACGCTCTACCGTGCCGTGAAGCCCGACCCATCGGCGCTGGAATTCGCGAGCCGGGCCGCCTGCCTGACCACGCTGGCCGACACCATCCGCGCCAAGCTCAATCCAAACCCGCCGGACATCTCCCAGGTGATGGGGCAGATCAACGGGCTGCTCGATGAATCCATCACCGGCCACGCAATCCGCGAATCCGGGCCACCGGCACTTGATCTGTCGAAGATCAACTTCGAGGCGCTGACAAAACGCTTCAAAGAATCCAAACATAAGAACACCAACCTCGAAGTACTCAAGGCCGCAATCCGCGTCCAACTGGAAAAGATGATCCGGCTGAACCGTACCCGGGCCGACTTCGCCGAGAAGTTCGAGGCACTGATCGAAAGCTACAACGCCGGCAGCCGCAGCATCGAGGAACTGTTCGAGGAACTTGTGAAACTGTCGAACAGCCTCAACGACGAGCAGGAGCGCCATGTGCGCGAGAACATGAGCGAGGAAGAACTGGTCATCTTCGACCTCCTGACGCGGCCAGCGCCAGAGTTGTCGGCAGAGGAACGAGCGGAAGTTAAAAAGGTGGCCCGCGAACTGCTGGTACGACTCAAGACTTTGCTGGTACTGAATTGGCGGAAGAAAGCAGCGGCACGCTCACAATTGAAGCTGGTCATAGAGGACACCCTCGATACCGGATTGCCCCGCGCCTATACGCCGGAGCTTTACCACCAGAAGTGCTCGGCGGTGTTCGAGCATGTCTATGAGTGCTACCCGGAGCGGGATACGGGGGTGTATGCCTGATGTGCGCCGTCCTGCCAGCGCCGACTATTACCCGATACGCTTCATCGCCTCGGCCTGCTCCCTGAGCACACGCCCCAGTTCCCGCAGCAATTGTCGCGTTCCTCCCTTGTCCGGGTTGCGCGCGACTTTCGCCTTACCTTCGGGGGTTGTCGGCCCGGTCGATTTCTCCCAGGGTTTCCAGCGCCGCACCAGCCGCCCCATCAACCGCCGATGTTCTGCAGTCCGGTAGTAACGCCCCGGTCCTTGCTTGTTTGCTTTGCTCATCTTCCAGTCTCCGCGCTTGCGATGGGGAATTGTTGATCTGCTGCGGCCCGGTGGTCTGGTTCACTTGCCTGGCATAGATCACCGGGGGATTTTTGATCGCTGACAGCGTTTCAAGCGTTGCCCGGCACTGGTTTTGCGCGCGCAGCGCCAATCTCATCAAGCCTTCCAGGTTCGGCATGTGGGATTGGTCCATGCCGCGTTCGGTCAGGCGTACAAATAGACTCTGCAGGGCCGTCGCCTGATTCATCAGCATGGCTTCGGCGTGGGCCATGTCACCGCGATTCGCCGCGGCGGCCTGGTCGCGCAGCACCGCCAGCATTCCCGGCACGTCGATGTCCTCGGCCAGTGGCTTCGACTGCACAATATTGATGATGCGGTGTGCCGCAAACTCGGGCGACGTCAGAATGCTTGCAAAGGCGCGGCCCGCTTCGTCCGGATCCGCGCTGGAGTAACAGGTGATGGACTTCCGCGGTTTCGGTGCTTCTTGGTTGGCTTGTTTCGTAACCATTATTTCTCCCGATACAGTTTGCCGATGATCGCCTGCCCGCCATCGGCCACGGTCACGAGCTGCACCACGACATTCCGCTCGCCGCGAC
>JBIJDI010000084.1:0-8927 GCA_044344235.1 Sulfuritalea sp.
GAACGCCACCTGCGCTCGCGTCTCGCGCTGGCGCGCCTGTATCCGCCCGAGCTGCTGGCCGAAACGGCGAACATCGCCGCACGCTGCAATTTTTCCTTCGACGAACTGCGCTACGAATATCCGGAGGAAGTCGTGCCGGCGGGCGAGACGCCGGATTCCTGGCTGAGGCGGCTGACCGACGAGGGTCTTGTCAAACGCTACCCCGCCGGCACGCCGGATAAGGTCGTGGCGCAGGTCGAGCACGAGCTGCGCCTGATTGCGGAGATGGCCTACGCGCCGTATTTCCTCACGGTGCATGACATCGTCGCCTGGGCACGCGGGCAAGGCATCCTCTGCCAGGGTCGCGGCTCGGCGGCGAACTCGGCAGTGTGTTACGCACTCAACATCACCGAAGTCGATCCGGCGCGGGCGTCGATGCTGTTTGAGCGCTTCGTCTCAAAAGAGCGCAATGAGCCGCCCGACATCGATGTCGACTTCGAGCACCAGCGGCGCGAAGAGGTCATCCAGTACATCTACGCCAAATACGGTCGCGAACGTGCCGCGCTGGCGGCTGCCGTGATCACCTACCGCACCCGCAGCGCCCTGCGCGATGCCGGGCGGGCGCTGGGCTTTTCGCTGGAGTCCATCGATCGCCTGGCCGGCAACCTGGCGTGGTGGGAAAAGCGCGACGAGCTGCCGCAGCGCTTTCTCGAAGCCGGGCTCGATCCGGGCGAGCCGCGCGTGCAGCGCTGGCTGGGCGTAGCGCAAATGCTGATCGGCTTTCCGCGCCATTTGTCGCAGCACGTCGGCGGTTTCGTCATCGCGCGATCGCGGCTCGACCGCCTGGTGCCGGTGGAAAACGCCGCGATGCCCGAGCGCACCGTGATCCAGTGGGACAAGGACGACATCGATGCGCTGGGCCTGATGAAAGTTGATGTACTGGCGCTGGGCATGCTCTCCGCAATACGCCGCATGCTGGCGGCGGTGGAGCGGCGCCATGGCAAGCCCTTCCAGCTTTCCGACGTACCGGCCGAGGACGCCGCCACCTATGCCATGGTCTCGCGTGCCGACACGGTCGGCGTGTTCCAGATCGAATCGCGGGCGCAGATGGCCATGCTGCCGCGGCTGCGGCCGGCCTGCTTCTACGACCTGGTGATCGAAGTGGCGCTGGTGAGGCCGGGGCCGATCCAGGGCAACATGGTGCATCCCTATCTGCGGCGGCGGCAGGGCATCGAGCCGGTCAGCTATCCATCGGAAGCGGTGCGCGGCGTGCTCGAACGCACGCTGGGCGTGCCGATCTTCCAGGAACAGGCGATGCAGATCGCCATCGTCGCCGCCGGCTTCACGCCCGGCGAGGCGGATCAACTGCGCCGCGCCATGGCGGCATGGAAACGCAAAGGCGGGCTGGGGCCTTTCCGCGACAGGCTGCTCGGCGGCATGCGTGAGCGCGGCTACGCCGACGAATTCGCCGAGGCCCTCTATCGGCAGATCGAAGGCTTTGGCGACTACGGCTTTCCAGAATCGCATGCGGCGAGCTTTGCGCTGCTGGTGTATGTCTCGGCCTGGCTCAAGCGCCACGAGCCGGCGGCCTTCCTGCTCGGGCTTCTCAATTCGCAGCCGATGGGTTTCTATTCGTCCTCGCAACTGGTGCAGGACGCACGCCGCCATGGTGTCGAGGTGCTGCCGGCGGATGTCACGCTGAGCGATTGGGAGAGCACGCTGGAAGGCGAAAACGGGGTTGGCAAACTCGCCGCGGTGCGCCTCGGCCTGCACCAGGTGCGCAATCTCGCTTCGGCCGCCGGGATGCGCGTCGTTGCAGCACGCAGAGAGGCGCCGTTTGCCGACCTGGCCGATCTGAGCCGGCGCGCGGCACTGGATCGCGGCGACCTCGACGCGCTGGCCGCCGCCGATACCCTGAAGCACCTGGCCGGACATCGGCGCCAGGCAGCGTGGGCCGCCGCCGCGTTGCCGCTACAGCGCGATTTGTTCGCCGGCGTCGCGCTGCGCGAAGAGGTGGTGAGCTTCGCCGCGCCGCGCGAAGGCGAGGACATCGCCGCCGACTACCGCAGCCTCGGCCTCACGCTCGCTCGTCATCCGCTGGCCCTGCTGCGCACGCGGCTCGCGGCGAAGCGCTATTTGTCGGCCATGGAATTGCGCGCGAGCGGCAATAACGCCCTGGTGCGCTGTGCCGGCCTGGTCACCTGCCGTCAGCGGCCGGGCACCGCCAGCGGCGTCATCTTCCTCACGCTGGAAGACGAAACCGGCTGCGCCAACGTGGTGGTGTTCAATGATTTGGCGTCCCGCCAGCGCCGACTTTTGCTCGGCAGCCGCCTACTCGGTGTGGCCGGCCAGTTGCAGCGCCAAGGCGAGGGCGAGCATGCCGTGGTGCACCTGATCGCCAAGCGCCTGTTCGACCACAGCGAGCTGCTCGGCAGCCTGGCGACGGCGAGCCGGAATTTTCACTGAACGCCTGTTTGGCTTCTTGCGTTTCTCCGACCAGGTCCGGCCGCAGCGACTGCAAGCATATTTACAAATTGTTGCCATCAAGGCGGACTTTCGTTGAAAATAAGTCCGTGACCACCGGCCTATCGGGATGAACTGAAATGAAGATCGTTATCGTTGATGACAATGAGTCGATGCGCAAGGTATTGCGCGCGCTCTGCGAAGGCGAAGGGCATGAAGTCATCGCCGAGTTCGGCGACGGAGTGGGTTTGCTGAACTACGTAGCGGACCAGCGTCCTGACGTCGTCTGCCTGGACTTTGAATTGCCCGGACTGAACGGCCTTGAACTGCTCGTGCAAATGGATGTCGCCGTAAACCAGGTGGACGTGGTCATGATCACCGCCTCCGATGACCCGGAGCTGAAGGGGCATGCCGCCGATCTGGGCGCCACGGGGTTCATTCACAAGCCGTTTGAACAGGCGCAGGTCATCGACGAACTCAAGGAAATCGTCCAGACGCGAGCCATCGCAGCTCGAGCGGAGGCAACGCCGGAAGCAGTCGAGCCGCCGCCACCACCACCACCCGCCGAGTCCACGCCCCAGGCCCAGGTGGTGACCGTTGTGGTACCGCGCTCCGCCGTTATTGTCGATGACAGCGGATCGATCCGGCTGCTGTTGAAGGGCATCCTCGGTGAGCTCGGTATCAAGATTCTCGGGGTCGCCTCCAATGGCCGCGACGGCATCGAGATGGTGAAGAAGACTCGCCCGGCTCTGGTTTGTCTCGACATCGACATGCCGGGCATGACGGGTCTGGAGGCGCTACCGGTGATCCGTGCCGCCAGTCCGCAAACCAAGGTTGTCATGATCACAGGCAATGCCGGTCGCTCGATTGTGGAAGCGTCGGTGGCTGGAGGTGCCAAAGGATATTTTCTGAAGCCGATCCGTCCGGGCAAGGTCGAGGAGTTCATGAGGAAACTGTTTCAGATGTAGCACGCAGTGACGCCGCGATCGATCGGTTCGCCGTGCCGCCAACGCCGACTTTTGTTTCCGCTTCGGCTGTTTGTCGCCCATTCGCCCAAGCTCAGGCGCCCTCGCGTTCGGCGAGTCGCCGCAGGACGAGGGGGAATGCTCCCGTCAGAAAGCAGGCGACGGCCGACACGATGAGCGCCCAGCCAGCCATGTCGTCGTTGAACAAGGGATGGATGCCCTTGAGCATTCCTGCCAGCCCTGCACCGCCGGCCAGCAGGCAGACGCCGCCGAGCAGGGTGAGGCCGATGAAGGTCCAGGGCCAATGGTGCGGTTTCATGATTCACTCCGGGTGGAACGGCTCAGTATCTCATTGCTTTTCATCCTGGCAGGAATCGCCTTCGCCTGCACTACCTTCAGGTCGCCTTCAGGGCCGATTCTTGCGCCGGATGCGGAGATGCGGTAGCATCACCGCATCAAATCGCGCTACTGGAAGAGCATCATGCGAACCACGCTGGAAATTGAAGACGATGTATTGCTTGCGGCCAAAGAACTTGCCCGTCGCGGCGGGACGACTGCCGGCCGCGTGATTTCCGACCTGGTGCGGCAGGCGCTGACGCAACCGGCGACAACCATGGCCAATGGCGTCAGGGAGCCGGCGGCGGCTTATGGCTTCCGCCCGTTTCCATCGCGCGGCAGCGTGGTCACCAACGAGCAGGTCGACAAGCTGCGCGACGACGAGGGTGCCTGATGCGGGCCTTGCTCGACGTCAATGTGCTGATTGCCTTGCTTGACAGCGATCATCTGCATCATGCGCGTGCCAAGGCTTGGCTGAAGGAGAACATCAAGGCTGGCTGGGCGTCCTGCCCGCTGACGCAGAACGGATGTATTCGCATCATGTCGCAACCCGGCTATCCCAACGCGCTGCCCGCCGCAGCTGTGGCGGACCGCCTCGCCGCAGCGACCACGACCGTGCATCACGCCTTCTGGCCCGACGCCGTCAGCATGCTCGATGCCGGGCGCATTACGTGGAATGCCGTACTTGGCTCACGCCAGGTGACCGATGTTTACCTGCTGGCACTGGCTGTAGAGCAGGGCGGACGGCTGGTCACGCTGGATCGCGCCGTGCCGCTGAAGGCTGTGCCCGGCGCCAAGGCCCGGCATCTTGTGATGATCTGAACCGGGGATCGAAACCAGGTTTTAGTGGTTTGTCGCCCGGACTACCGGGCGAACACTTCATCCGGCCGCACGAAGGCCTTGAACTCGAGCGCATTGCCGTCGGGATCGAGGAAAAACATCGTGGCCTGTTCGCCCGGCTTGCCGACGAAGCGCAGCGCGGGCTCCATGACGAAGCGGATGCCTGCACTGCGCAGGCGTTCGGCAAACTTCCAGAATTGATCGAGCGCGAGGATTGCGCCGAAGTGCGGAATCGGCACCGCATGGCCATCGACCAGTCCCTCGCAGGCGGCGCCGGGAGGCTTGCCCAGATGTGCGGAGAGCTGGTGGCCGAAGAGGTCGAAGTCGATCCAGTGGTCGGTGCTGCGCCCTTCGCGGCAACCCAGCCGCCCGACATAGAAGTCGCGGGTGCGGCCGATGTCGGATATCGCAAAGGCGTAGTGGAACAGCGGCGTGGCCTCGTTCATCCGCGAATCCTCAGGGCCCGGTGCCGCCGCGGCTTCTGTCCTTGAAGGAGCAGTCGGCGGCGTGAATGTGCCCCGGATAGTGCTGCTCGAAGCTGCGGCAGATGTCCGGCTTGAACAGCCACTCCTGATCCGGCGTGGTGAACAGCCGCGCATCGATGGGCGATGCCTCGTCCCCGAACACCTCGAATATCTCCACGCCGGGCGGTGCTATCCGTTGCCTTTCCAGATGCTCGATCAGGCCGCAAATCGTGTCGGAGAAGTAGGACTTGTACTCGTCGCCTTCTTCGAACATGCGTATCCGGGCCTCGTAGGTGTAGGGCAGGCTCTTGTCGTACTTCGACTTCGGACCGAGAACTTTTTCAAGCAGGCTCATGGGTGAATTCCTCGAGGGACGGCGCAGAGAAGAATGCTACTCCGATCGTCCCGGGAGTGCTTTCAGGTTCGCAGCGGGGGCAGGGCTTCGGCCTTCGCAATGAAGCGCAGCGCGACGCCGTTGTTGCAGTAGCGCTTTCCCGTCGGGCGCGGGCCGTCGTTGAAAACGTGGCCGTGATGCCCGCCGCAGCGCGAACAATGGTATTCGGTGCGCGGCAGGACGAGCTTGAAATCGGTCGAGGTGCCGACCGCCTCGGGCAGCGGCTGCCAGAAGCTGGGCCAACCGGTGCCGCTTTCATACTTGTGGACGCTGTCGAACAGCGGCTGGTTGCAGGCGGCGCAAATGAAGGTGCCGACACGCTTCTCGGCGTTGAGCGGGCTGCTGCCGGGCGGCTCCGTGCCTTCTTCAAAGAGCACGTGGTAGGCGTCGGCCGGCAGCAGTTTTTTCCATTCCGGTTTGCTTTTGGCGAGGGGAAAGGCGCCGGCGGCGTTGGCTGAGCCGATGGGCACCGAGGATACGGCGATCAATCCGGAAATGCGGGACATCCAGGTGCGACGGTTCATCTTTCCCTCCTCATGAATTTCACTCGATTGAATCCCTGCTGCTTGGTCTGGCCGGCCCCGACATTCCTTACAGGTCGATTGAGTTTGCCGATGCCAAGCATCATGAGTCAAAATGCACTCATCTGCCTGGCAATCGAGCTTCATGGAACCCGATCTTCAACGCGAACTGAACGCATTGCGCCCCGATTTGCTGCGTTTTGCGCGCCTGCAACTGCGCGACGCGGGGGCGGCCGAGGACGCAGTGCAGGAGACCCTGCTGGCGGCGCTGCAGGGAAGTCATCGCTTCGAAAGCCGCTCGTCCTACAAGACCTGGCTGATCGCCATCCTGCGCAACAAGATCATCGACATCATTCGTGCGCAGAGCCGGGAAGTTACCGCGAGCTCGCTGGCCGACGATGATGCAGGGGACGATCTGCTGAGCGAGTCGCTTTTCGACCAGCGCGGCCACTGGCAGCCGGAGGCACAGCCGGGACGCTGGGGCGATCCGCAAGCGTCTTTCGAGCAGCAGCAATTCTGGAGAGTGTTCGAGGCCTGCCTCGATCATCTGCCCGAGAAGACCGCCCGCGTGTTCATGATGCGCGAGATCCTCGGCCTCGAAACCGACGAGATTTGTAAGGAAACCGGCATCAGTTCGTCCAATTGCTGGGTGGTGTTGCATCGCGCCAGGTCGGGCCTGCGCATCTGTCTTGAAGCGAACTGGTTCGCCGGAGCAGGGAGCTGACATGCTGAGCTGCAAGAAGGCCACAGAGCTGATGTCGCAGGAGCAGGATCGCCCGCTCAGCCTCGGCGAGCGCGTCGGCCTGCGCCTGCATGTCTGGATCTGCGCCGGTTGTGCCAACTATCGGCGCCAGATGAACGTGCTGCGTTCGGCCTGTCGCCGATTCGGCGGCGGCGGCACGCCATGAGTACCGCCGTTGCGCCAGCGCCGACTAACGTGTGCCCGCAGTGCGGTGCGCAGTTTCGCTGCGGCATGGAAGGCGGCGACCAGGAATGCTGGTGCGCGAGTTTGCCGCCTTTGTTGCCGGTTCCGGGGAAATCCACGGCGATCGCGCCCGAGGCGAGTTGCCTGTGCCCGGTTTGCCTTGAGGCCAGGCTCGCCGCGGCCGGGCTTGGGCGCGCCCGATAGTCATTGCCTCGTCGCGACGGGTGTTCGCATGTGGCCTTCCGCCGGGCGAAGCGGCCTGCATCGTGGAAGTCCGCAATTGCCGCCCGCCGGGGACAGGGCTAACATCAATCGTCGGCTGTTCTCTTCATCGTAAGGTCAAGGAGTTCGCTCATGAAGACTAGCAAGGATTCGATTCCGCGCGGAGTAGCGCTGCTGCACGATCCGCTGCACAACAAGGGCACCGCTTTTACCGAGGTCGAGCGCGATGCGCTGGGCTTGCGCGGCCTGTTGCCGCCACATGTTCACACCCAGGAAGAGCAGATGGCGCGGTTTCTTGAAAACATGCGCAGCCTTGCCGACCCGCTCGAGAAGTTTGTCGCGCTGAACTCCCTTCATGATCGAAACGAGGCCTTGTTTTTCCGGGTGGTCTGCGACCATGTCGATGAGATCATGCCCTTGATCTACACGCCGACGGTCGGCCTGGCCTGTGAGCGATTCGGACACATATTCCAGCGGCCCCGCGGCATGTTCATCAGCATCAATGATCGGGGCCGCATTGCCGACATCCTGCGCAACTGGCCGCGCAAGGCCGGCATCATTGTCGTCACTGACGGCGAACGCATCCTCGGGCTCGGCGACCAGGGCGCCAACGGCATGGGCATTCCGGTCGGCAAGTTGTCGCTGTACACGGCCTGTGCCGGTGTTGATCCGGCCATCTGCCTGCCGGTGACCCTGGATATGGGCACCAACAACGAAACCCTGTTGAACGATCCCTACTATGTCGGTCTGCGCCGGCGGCGGGTGACCGGGCCGGCCTATGACGAGCTGATTGATGAATTCATCACGGCCGCACGCCATGTTTTCCCGGACGTCATCATTCAGTTCGAGGACTTCGCCAATCACAATGCGTTCCGCCTTCTGGAGCGGTATCGCCACAAGATCTGCACCTTCAACGACGATATACAGGGCACGGCCTCGGTCGCATTGGCCGGCGTGCTGTCTGCGCTGCGCGTCAAGGGCACGTCGCTGGCCGACGAGAAGTTCCTGTTCCTCGGCGCCGGGGAGGCGGCCACCGGCATTGCCGACCTGATCGTCGCTGCGATGGTCGCCGAAGGTATCGATGTGATGGAGGCCAGAAAGCACTGCTGGCTGGTCGACTCCAAGGGGCTGGTGGTGAAATCGCGCGAAGGGCTGGCGTCGCAAAAGCTTCCCTACGCCCATGACCATCCCCCTGTCTCGGATTTCCTGTCGGCGCTGAAAGCGCTCAAGCCGACCGGAATCATCGGTGTGGCGGCCGTCGGCGGCACATTTACGCCGGAAGTCCTGCGGGCGATGGCGGACGGCAACGAGCGCCCGATCGTCTTCGCGCTGTCGAATCCGACCTCCAAGTCGGAGTGCACCGCGGAGCAGGCTTACGAAGGAACTGACGGGCGTGCGTTGTTTGCCTCCGGCAGCCCGTTCCTGCCGCTGCAGTATCAGGGCAAGACCATGGTGCCGCGTCAGGGCAACAACTCGTACATTTTTCCGGGTGTCGGCCTGGGCGCGATCGCGTGCGGCGCAACGCGCATTACCGACGAGATGTTTCTCGCGGCTGCCAATACCCTCGCCTCGCTGGTCACGCCGGCGGACCTGGATCAAGGCAGCCTGTTCCCGCCGCTCTCGAACACGCGCGAGGTGTCCGCCTGCATCGCCGTGGCGGTTGCCGAAGTGGCTTTCGAGCGCGGGCTTGCCTCCAAATCACGACCGGAAGACATGCTGACTCTGGTCAAGGCGCATGTCTACGACCCGCGCTATCCGGTGGCGCACTCCTAGCGGCGGCGACAGTTCCAGAGCCGGCCGGAGGGCCGGCTCCGGCGC
>JBIJDI010000265.1:0-4281 GCA_044344235.1 Sulfuritalea sp.
GATGAGGTGAAGGCGCTGCTCACCACGCAAGAGTCGGCGCTGGCGATACGGCGTTGGGGCTTCACCGGCCCGCCGAATTTTGAAGACCGTCATTGGCATGCGAAGGTCGCCGGGTCTTTGAGCGCGGAAGAGGCCCCGCTGCTCGCCTCGGCCCGACAAAAACTCTTTGCGGCACGCGAGCAGCGCATCCGCCCCGGCCGCGACGACAAGGTGCTGACCAGTTGGAACGCGCTGATGATCGAAGGCATGGCCCATGCGGCCCGCGTCTTCGAGCGCGGCGACTGGCTGGCGTCGGCCCGGCGCGCGATGGATTTCACGCGCCGGACGATGTGGCACGACGGGCGTTTGCTGGCGACCGCCAAGGACGGCCGAGCTCATCTCGACGCCTATCTCGACGACCACGCCTTCCTGCTTTCCGCACTGCTGGAACTGATGCAAGCCGACTTCCGCCGCGAAGATCTGACGTTCGCCGTCGAACTGGCCGACACCCTGCTGGCCCGCTTCGAAGACCGCGAAGCCGGCGGTTTCTTCTTCACGGCCCACGACCACGAAGCATTGATCCACCGCCCCAAAACCGGCCACGACAATGCCACTCCGGCCGGCAACGGCGTCGCCGCCTGCGCCTTGCAACGCCTGGGGCACCTGCTGGGCGAGACCCGTTATCTGGTGGCCGCCGAAAGAACCCTGCAACTGTTCTGGCCGCAGATCAGCCATTCACCGGCCGGATTTGGCAGCCTGTTGCTGACCCTTGAAGAAGCGCTCACTCCGCCGGATATCATTGTCCTGAAAGGCCCTGCCGGACAAATGGCCGAGTGGCAACGGGCATTGGGTGCCGCCCCGCACCGGCTGGTGCTGGCCTTGCCCAACGGAATTGCGGGCCTGCCCGAAACGCTGGCCAAGCCGGAAAGCGATTGCGTCAACGCATGGGTATGTCGCGGCGTTACTTGCTCAGCCCCGACGGCAAATCTGGACGAGCTGATTAATTGATGTGGAGCATTTTCAGCGCAACCGGAATCCGGTAACATTCGCGGCGTTTTGCCCGGCACATCCATTTTTCTCACACAACAAGGAATTCAACATGAAATCACTATTGATCTCCGCGCTGGTTGCTGCCGGCGTAATGGCTTCGGCTCCGGCCTTTGCCAACAAGGACCTGGCCACCAAGAGCGGCTGCATGGCCTGCCACGCTGTCGACAAGAAGCTGGTCGGCCCCGCCTATCAGGAAGTCGCCAAGAAGTACAAGGCCGCTGACGAAGCTTCACTGGTCGCCAAGGTAAAGGCCGGTGGCAAGGGCGTCTGGGGTCAGATCCCGATGCCGCCGAATGCCGCCCTCAAGGACGAGGATGCGAAGACTCTGGTCAAGTGGATTCTCGCCGGCGCCAAGTAATTCCGGCCGCTGTCACCAGAAACCAGCCCCGCCACTCGCGGGGCTGGTTTTTTTTCGCCGGCCCGCAAAGCGGAATCCCCAGCATGCAAAGCCCCGCCGCGGCAGGAACGGGGCGCTATCCCCGCAGTGCCTCGTCGCCCCTGCTGAATGGCATTGACAAGTCCATGATGGAAGGCAAGAATCCCGCCGGCTGATTTGTCATTCGACGTACTATCTATCTCCTCCCCGACCTGAACGGAGCATTGCCATGAATACGCCCAAAAATGCCCTCGCACTTTCTGTGATTGCTGCTGTTGCCCTTATGGGCTGCGGCAAGGAAGAACCGCCTCCCCCACCTCCCCCGCCTCCCCCGCCTCCGCCCATGGTCGTCAAGATCGGCAGCGTCGCCCCGCTCACCGGCGGCATCGCTCATCTGGGCAAGGACAACGAGAATGGCGCGCGCCTCGCCATCGACGAAGCCAACGCGGCCGGCGTTTCGCTGGACGGCAAGAAGGTCAAGTTCGAACTGATGTCGGAAGACGACCAGTCTGATCCGAAGGTCGGCAATACCGTAGCGCAGAAACTGGTGGATGCGAAGGTCGCCGGCGTCGTCGGTCACCTCAATTCGGGGACCACGATTCCTGCCTCGGCGATATACAACACCGCCAATCTGCCGATGATTTCCGGCTCCGCCACCAATCCGGCGCTGACCGAGCAGGGCTTCAAGGCCGTGTTCCGTGTCGTCGGACGTGACGACCAGCAGGGCCCGGCCATTGCCAACTACCTTGCCGGACAGAACAAGCCGAAGACCGTCGCCGTGATCGATGACGCAACCGCCTACGGCGAAGGGCTCGCCAACGAAGTCGAGAAGACCCTCAAGGCCGCCGGCGTCAAGGTGCTGCCGCGCGAGAAGGGCACCGACAAGACGGTCGACTGGAAAGCCGTGCTGACCAAGGTCAAGGGCAAGAAACCGGACGCCGTGTTCTACGGCGGCATGGATGCCACCGGCGGCCCGCTGCTGAAGCAGGCGCGCGAACTGAAGATGACCGCCATATTCGCCTTTGGCGACGGCGCCTGTACCGACAAGATGGCCGAACTGGCCGGACCGGCCGCCGAAGGCTTGCTCTGCTCCCAGGCCGGGATACCTGTTCAGGCCGCGGGCAAGAAATTCCTCGACGCCTACAAAGCCAAGTTCAAGGTCGATCCCATCCTCTACTCGCCCTTCACCTACGACGCCGCCAATCTGCTGATCGCCGCGATGAAGAAGGCCAATTCGTCAGACCCGGCGAAGTATCTGCCGGTACTTGCCGCAATCGACTACACCGGTGCCAGCGGCAACATCAAGTTCGACGAGAAGGGCGACCGCAAGGATGCCGAGATGACCATCTTCACCTTGAAGGAAGGCAAGATCACTCCGATCGCCATCCTCAAGGGCGGAAAATCGCTCACGCTGGATGAGTACGCGGCGCTGGTCGCGCCTCCGGCACCCGTGCCGGCACCCGCGGCAGCCGTACCTGCAGCACCAGGGGCACCTGCGGCTCCGGGCGCGGCTCCGACAGCGGCGCCTGCCGCCGCTGCCCCAACGGCGGGCGCTGCTCCTGCAGCCCCTGCTGCTCCTGCCCCTGCGGCCACTGCTCCGGCTCCTGCAACTGCAGCTGCGGCTCCCGCGCCGGCCGCAGCGGCTGCACCAAAGAAGTAAGCCGCACCGAGCCGAAAAGGGGAAGTCGCCATCCGGCGGCTTCCCTTTTTTTTCAGGCAGCGCTCCCTCCGGACGACTATGGACATCCTGCTCCAGCAGATCATCAACGGCCTCACCACCGGCAGCGTCTATGCCGTCGTCGCGCTGGGCTACACGATGGTCTACGGGGTGATTCAACTGATCAACTTCGCCCATGGCGAAGTGGTGATGATCGGCGCCATGGTGGCCTTTTCCGTCATCACCTCGCTGGCCGGCAGCGGGCTGCCGCCACTGGTGATTGTCATGGCCGGCGTCGTCGCCGCAATACCATCCTGCATGCTCATGGGTTATCTGCTCGAGCGCGTCGCCTATCGCCCGCTACGCCACGCGCCACGCCTGGCGCCGCTGATCACCGCCATCGGCATGTCGATCATCCTCCAGCACCTGGCCCTGCTGGTCTGGGGCCGCAATCCGCTGGCCTTTCCGCAGATCATCGACAACCGGGTGTTCGGCATCGGCGGCGCGGCGATCAGCAGCGTGCAGATCGCCATCATTCTTCTGTCATTGACGATGATGGCCGGGCTTTCATGGTTCGTCTATCGCACCCGCTTCGGCATTGCCATTCGGGCGACGGCCGAAAACGTCCATGTAGCCGGCCTGATGGGTGTCAACGCCGACCGCGTGATTGCCGCGACCTTTGTCATCGGTGCCGGACTGGGCGCCGTGGCCGGCGTCATGTATGGCAGCTACTATGGCATCGCCCACTACACGATGGGCTTCAGCCTCGGCCTCAAGGCCTTTTCCGCGGCAGTATTGGGGGGCATCGGCAACATCGCCGGCGCCATGCTCGGCGGCCTTCTGCTCGGTTTGGTGGAAGCACTCGGCACCGGCTACGTCGGCGAACTGACCGATCTGTGCCACTGGCCCCTGGCCAGCGGAATGCTTGCCGGACACTGCGCCGACGGCGGCAACTTTGTGCTGTTCGGCAGCAACTACCAGGATGTGTTCGCGTTCCTGATGCTGATCCTGGTGCTGGTGTTCCGCCCCTCCGGCCTGCTCGGCGAACGCGTCTCGGAGCGCGCATGATGAACATGAGCGGGCGTGAAAAGCTGGGCCTGGCGATGATCGCCCTCGCGCTGATCGCCCTGCCCTTCGTCCTTGCCGCGGCCGGCACAGCGTGGGTGCGCATCACCAATTTCGCCGTGCTGTTCGTGCTCTTGTCGCTGGGCCTGAATAT
>JBIJDI010000266.1:0-4270 GCA_044344235.1 Sulfuritalea sp.
CAGCGCGCCGATCTTCTCGTCGAGACTGTCGATGCGGCTGTATTCCTTGGGCGTGGTCGGCAGGTCGAGCCAGGTGTTCCAGTCGCGGCGCAGGCGCTCCACCGAGTCCTCGGTCTGGGTCACCATTTTCAGTGCATCGTCCTCGCAGACCGTGACGCACAGCGCGCAGCCCTTGCAGGTGTAGGGATTGATGGTGATCGAAAACAGTCCGCCGCTGCCTTTGGCCTTTTTCTCGCGCTGCGACCAGTAGGGCTTGGTGGCGCCGAACTGGAAGCCGCCGAGTTGGATCTGCAACTGGGTGAATTCGGCGGCCATGGCCGCGCGGTCCGTCTCCGGCGTTTCGGCCAGAACCTCATCCATCGCACGATCGATCAGCGGGCGCACGAAGCCGCCGTCGTGGTCGATCAAAGCGCGCAGCTTCTTCTCCACGCTGCGCACCGCGCGGCGCAGGAACCGGGTCGGCTTGCCGCTGGTTTCGATGCGATTGACGGCGGCATTGAACACATCCGGAATCGAACTGACCAGGCCGGGAATCGCCGAATCGGGGCATTGCGTGTAGCAATTTCCGCAGGCCGTGCAATTCTCGGCGATCCATTGCGGATGTTCGAAGCGGATGCCCGTCATGTCGCGGAACACGCCGGTCGCAGCCGGCACCAGCGAGATGCCGATGAAGGGATCGACGAGGTTGTCCGAACCCTTGCCGGTCAGGTAGAAGTTTCCGGTCTGTTCCCAGAAGCGATGGATGTCGGCCGGCTTGGAGAGGCGCGGACCTTCGGCCGCCGGCAGTTGCTTCAGCATGATGGGCAGGCCGGCGTCCTTCTTCACTAGCTGATTGCGCACGACGCCCACTTCCTTGTCGGTGATTTCGGTCAGTTCGGTGAAGCCACGACGCACCACGCGCAGGTTGTCGGCCACCACGCGCGCGCCCTTGCCGCCGAACTTGGACTGCAACTGGTCCTCGATCGCACGGAACAGCGCGTCCTCGGTCAGGCCGGCATTGGCCATGGTCGGGCTCGCGGCAAAGAAGGCGCCCTGGAAGGCGATGCCCTGCATGCGCAACTGGAGTTCCGCCGCACCGGCCTCTTCGCGGGCGATCTGGAAGGCGTCGAGGTAGAACACGCGAATGTCATTGTCGACGATGAACTTCTGCGCCCAGAGCGGGAAGTTGGCCCAGGTCTGCTTGCCCAGGTTGGACTGGATGATGAAGAAGCCGCCCTTCTTCAGGCCGGACAGCGGGTTGCTGTGGCCGAACACCGCCGGATCGGGCGAGAGCACGACATCGACAAATGCATATTCGCAATTGATGCGAATGGGTTCCGGCGCCGCCGACAGGTAGTAGGTGGTCGGCTGGCCCTTCTTCTCCGAGCCATACTTGGGATTGGCCTTGATGTCCCAGCCGAGCAGTTCGAACAGGGTCATCGCCAGGTTCTTGCCGGTGGTGATGGCGCCCCAGCCGCCCACCGAGTGCATGCGCACGGTGATCGCGCCCTTCGGCAGCAGGTTGGGATTCTCGGAACCACGCACGCCCATCTCGCGGATGCGCGGATACTTGTCGGCGAGTTCCTGCTGGTACACCTCATCCTTCGGATTCAGCGGATCGCGCACGAAGTCCACCGACAGGTAAAAGAACTTTCGCTGCGTGCCTTCGGGCAGCATGTTCTCCACGGTGCCGATCAGCGCCTCGGGTTGCAGGTCGCGCGAGCCCAAGCCGTAGCAGCCCGAATACAGGCGCGGCATGTCGCCCGCGACGGCATAACTGGCATAGTCGGCATACGGCCGGGTTTTGTCCTGGCCACTCATTTGTCCACCTTCGCCGGCCATGCCGTTCTCGATGCACTTGGTCAGCACCGCACGCACTTCCCGGATCAGCGGCAGGTCTTCGGCCAACGGCTGGTCGGTGCGCTCCAGCACCGCCACGCCCTTCTTGCCGCGCAACACATGGCCCAGCAGGTCGCCGGGGAAGGGCCGGAACATGGTCACATTGACCACGCCGACCTTGAGCTTGCGCGTCTCGCGCAGATAGTCCGCCACCGCCTCGGCCTGCACGATCATGCTGCCCATGCCGACGATCAGGTAATCGGCGTCCTCGGCCTTGAAGGTGGCGACGCGCTGATAGCGGCGACCGGTCAGCACGGCGTATTCGTCCATGCAGAGATCGGTAAGCGCTTCGATGTGATCGAAGAAATACGGACGCTGGCCGGCAGTGGCCTGCATGTAGGCATCCTGGTTCTGCACCGTGCCCGAAACCACCGGAACATCAACGTCCCAGATCGCCGGCACGCGGCGGCGCTTAGGGCCGAACAGCATTTCCTGCGCCGGCGTCGGCGTGTCGATCAGGTCGTCGGGCTTTCCCAGATATTCGGCAACCAGCTCGCGCTCCGGCAGCAGCGCCGATTCGATCAGGTGGGTGGTCAGGAAGCCGTCCTGGCCGATGATGGCCGGCGTCAGCGACAGCTCGGCAACCTTGCGCCCGATCAGGTTGAGGTCGGCCGCCTCGGTGGCGCTCTTCGCCATCACCTGGATGAAGCCGGTGTCATCGACGCAGTGGTAATCGTCGTGCCCGGCATGCACGTTGAGCGAGGCCTTGGTGATGGCGCGGCAGCCCATGTTGAGCACGTAGGGCAGGCGCTTGCCGACGGCGGCATAGAGCGACTCGTGCATGAAGGCGACGCCCTGCCCCGACGAAAAATTGACGGCACGCAGACCGGTCATCGACATGCCGGCGGTGACGCCGGCGGCGGCGTGCTCGGATTCGGGCTCGATGAATATCAGCGGCTTGTCGGAAATGTTCAGGTGACCGGCGGCGACCTCCTCGGCCCAGTACTCGCCCATCTGCGTCGAGGGCGTGATCGGGTAGGCGCCAGCGGCATCCGATGCCTCGCGCTCGACATGGATGATGGCCGTATTGCCATCGACCGCGTCGCGCACGCCGGGATACTTCACCGACTTGGATTCCTGACCGACGCTGCCTGACTCCAGCAGCGCGAACGAGAACATTTTCTTGATCAGTGACATGGGCATGATGAATTCCTCAACTTTTCAATTCAGTAGCGCAATGGCAGGGGATCGTTGCGCAGGATCTTTCGTGCGGCGACCCCTTTCAGGGGCCGGTCGGGCGTGTCGAACCAGACGATGGCGCCGGTCGGGCAGCGCTCGATGGGTGCGCGAGTGGCGCGGTCGTTCCAGTCGTAGTTGACCACCGCCAGGTTGCCGACAAGCTGCATCAACTTGAACGGCGAGTCGGCGACACACTTGCCGCAGGCGGTACACGCCACGTCGCAAGCGGCCTCGGCAGTGTCGCCATCCGCCTGGTTCTTGCAAGCGATCCACAGCCGGTGGCTGATCGGCTCCAGACTGAACAGGCCCTTGGGACAGACCTCGACGCAGTCGTTGCACGCCGAGCATTTTTCGCTATCGACCACCGGCAGCCCATGGGTATCCATGACTATGGCATCGAAGGTGCACACTCTGGCGCAGTCGGCCAGCCCCAGGCAACCCCAGGCGCATTCCTTGCCGCCGCCCGAAACCACCGCCGCCGCCCGGCAGGTCTTCAGCCCCTCATAGCGGGCCCGCAGAAACGCCACGTGATGGCCACCGCCGCAGGCCAGCCGCGCCACTTTCTTTTCCACGGTGCCAGCGGCGACGCCCAGCAGGTCGGCAATGCCCTGACGCTGCTGCGGCGTGCTGACCGTGCATTGCGCCGGAATGGTCGCGCCGCCGACCACCTTCTCGGCAAAATCGCGGCAACCGGCCTGGCCGCAGGCGCCGCAATTGGATTTCGGCAGCAGTTCTTCGACCTCGCCGATGCGCGGGTCTTCGTAGACGTAGAGTTTCTTGTTGGCAAAGGCGAGCAGCAACGCCAGGACGGTCCCCAGCCCTGCCATGAACGCCCCTGCCACCGCCAGATTCGACAACGACTCCACTGGTGCCTGCCTTCTCCGTAACCGGGCGATGCCCGGATCGAGCCATGAGTTTGTTGCTGCATCCGCACAATGTCCCCGATCGCGGCAATCCGCGTTGACGTGGAACAAGGGATGAACTGCTATGCAGTAACGCCACTTTGAATCCCGCCGTCCGCAACCTTGGGGGCGCGAACGGCGGATTCGATCACGGCGTAGCCGGGAGTTGCTCCCGACGTACTGGAAGGAGAAGCGCCTTAACGCCTCACCGGACTAACACGCAGGGCGGGGTGGTGCCCCTCGCGCTTGTGACAAGTCCACTATAAGACCAATAACCAGAATGCTGGAATGGATTATTCTATTTCGGCATT
>JBIJDI010000267.1:0-4268 GCA_044344235.1 Sulfuritalea sp.
ACATCCAGCAGGAGCCGCCGACGCCGCCGGAATGGGGCATGAAGGAAATGATGGCCTCGCTGAAGATCAGCGTGCCGCCCTCCAAGCGCCCGACCAAGAAGATGAACAAGCTCGAGCTGGGCAACCTGTTCTCCGTCACCTTGCGTGACGCCGGCGAGATTGCGTTGATCGACGGCAAGACCAAGAAGATCGTCAAGATCCTCAAGACCGGCTACGCGGTGCACATTTCGCGCATGTCGCAATCCGGCCGCTACCTCTATGTCATCGGACGCGACGCCCGCATCAATCTGATCGATCTGTGGATGGAAGAGCCATCCAACGTCGCCGAGATCAAGGTCGGCCTCGAAGCACGTTCGGTCGAGACCTCCAAGTTCAAGGGCTATGAAGACAAATACGCGATTGCCGGTACCTACTGGCCGCCGCAGTTCGTCATCATGGAAGGCGACACCCTGAAGCCGCTGCGCATCGAATCGACACGCGGCATGGTGGTCGGCACCCAGGAATACCATCCGGAGCCCCGTGTGGCGGCGATCGTCTCGTCGCACTACAACCCGGAATTCATCGTCAATGCCAAGGAAACCGGCAAGATTCTGGTGGTGAACTACAAGGATCTGACCAACCTGAAAATCACCAGCATCAACGCGGCGCAGTTCCTCCACGACGGCGGCATGGACTCGACCGGACGCTACTTCCTGGTTGCGGCCAATGCCTCGAACAAAATCGCCGTGGTCGATACCAAGGAAGACAAGCTGGCCGCTCTGGTTGACGTGGGCAAGGTGCCGCACCCCGGTCGCGGCGCCAACTTCATTCACCCGAAGTTCGGCCCGGTCTGGGCCACCAGCCACCTCGGCGACGAAACCGTCAGCCTGATCGGTACCGATCCGAAAAAGCACAAGGATCAGGCGTGGCGCGTGGTGCAAACCCTCAAGGCGCAGGGTGGCGGTTCGCTGTTCATCAAGACCCATCCGAAGTCGAGCAACCTGTGGGTGGATACGCCGCTCAATCCGGAAGCCGCCAACAGCCAGTCGATTGCCGTGTTCGACATCAAGAATCTCGACAAGGGATTCGAGGTGCTGCCGATCGCGGAATGGGCGGGCATCAAGGATGACGGTGCCAAGCGTATCGTCCAGCCGGAGTACAACATGGCGGGCGACGAAGTCTGGTTCTCGGTATGGAGTGCAAAGGACAAGGTCTCCGCGCTGGTCATCGTCGACGACAAGACCCGCAAGCTGAAGGCCGTGATCAAGGACCCCAAACTGATCACGCCGACCGGCAAGTTCAATATCCACAATACGCAGCACGACGTGTATTGATCCATCCGCTGGAGAACGCACTTCAAACGGGGGCGCATGCCCCCGTTTTCCTTTTCAGCCACGTAGCGGCAAGGCCGCCAAATCGGAGTATCGTTTCATCGTCATGACCAGTGGTCCAGAACGCATCGCGTGAGAGGGGCATGGAAAGAACCGCTTCCGATACCGGCCAATTGATTCGAAAACTGTCGCGACGCCAGTGGATGGTGTCGCTCGCAGTGGTTGCGCTTGCCCTGAGTTCACTGTTTCTCGGCTGGCGGGGAATCACTGCCGATGAACAGACTGCGGAGATCATCAATCTGGCCGGACGCCAACGCATGCTGTCGCAGCGCATGGCAATGTACCTGGTACTCCATCAACGTGAGACCGATCAAGGCAGGCAGCACCAGTATCGCGGACTGGCCAGCGCAGCCGCGAGCGAGTTCGACCAGGCACATGGGCGGCTGGTAGCAATTGCCCGGACTTTGGGCGCTGACTCCCCCATTTTTGCCGTGTATTTCGGCCCGGCCAGGAAGCTCGACGCGGAATCCCGTCATTACCTGTCCCTGGTCCGAGCGGCAGTCGAGGACTTGGCGCCGGGAAAGCCCGCCGATGACGGCAATACCGACAAGATCATCGCCGCGGCCGGCAACAGCCTGATCAAGGATCTGCATGAAGTCACCGTGCTGTTTCAGCGGGATGCCGAAAGAAGGGTCGAACTCCTGCTTCGCCTGCTGCAGGTCTCGACGCTGCTCATCGTTGCCCTGGTGGCTGTTGGCATGTTCAGGGTATTCCGTCCCGTCATCCGGCGCCTGAGTGATGACGTCGCCGCCCGCGACGCGGCGCAGCGCGCGTTGCAGGACAGCGAGGAGTGTTTCAGGGCGTTTTCGGAAGCCTCCTCCGACTGGTTCTGGGAGACCGACGCGCAGCATCGATTCAGCTGGATTCAGGATGGCCAAACCGTCAAGATCCCCTTATCCGCGGAAACAGTGCTCGGCAAGACGCGACTGGAACTCCGCTCCGACGTTGAACTGGCCGCCGTCGAGAAATGGAATGCCTACCAGGCTGATCTGAACGCGCATCGCCCCTTCCGCGATCTCGAATACCAGATCGGCGGCGACGAGCAGGCCCTGCGCTGGATTTCGGTCAGCGGGCAGCCGTTTTTCGACAAGGACGGGGCCTTCCTTGGCTACCGCGGGACCGCCAAGTACATTCAGGCACAGAAGGACATCGAAGCCTCGCTGGTGCGCCTGCAAATGGCGATCGAGCAAAGCCCGGTATCGATCATGATTACCGACGCCCAATCCAACATCACCTACGTCAATGCGCACTTCTCCGTGGTCAGCGGCTACCGCGCGGACGAAGTGACGGGCCGGACGCCGAAGATCCTCTGGTCCGGCGAAACGCCGGTATCCGTATTCGCGGAAATGCACCAGACCCTGACGGCCGGCAAGATCTGGCGGGGAGAAGTCTGCAACCGAACCAAGAGCGGCGAGTTGTACTGGATGAACCAGTCCGTTTCACCGGTGTACGACCATCTGGGGAACACCACCCACTACATCGCAGTGAGCGAAGACACCACGCTGCAAAAGCAGGCCCGCCGCCGCGAGCAAAGCCGCAACCGGATACTGGAGGCCATCGCCAACGACGCTCCGCTGGCGGAAACACTGGGCCTGATGGTCGCCATGGCCGAGCAGGAACTGCCGGGCGGCATATGCACCCTGCTGCGACTGGACCGCGCCCAGGGCAAGCTCTTCAGCGCCTGCGGTTCTGCGTTGTCCGCGACCTATACCGGCGCGATTGAAGGGGTGGAAATAGGTCAAGGAGTCGGCTCCTGCGGTACGGCGGCATTCACCGCCCGCCGGGTCGTGGTGGAGGACATCGACAACCACCCTTATTGGCAGGCCTGGCGGGCAGCAGCAGCGGCCGAGGGTTTGCGTGCCTGCTGGTCGCAGCCGATCATGGCCGCCGCGGGGAAGGTACTGGGCACGCTGGCCATTTATTATCGAACGCCGCGGTCTCCGACCGCGGACGAGATCGAGGTCATCGAAACCGTTGCGAGCCTGGCCGCCATTTGCCTCGAGCGAGCCGAAGCCGAACAGGCGCTGCGGCAGCAGGAAGAGCAGGCCCGCACCCTGCTCGCGGAAAACGAAACCATCCTCGACAATGCACTGGTCGGCATCGTCTATCTCAAGCACCGGCACGTCGTCTCCTGCAACCGCCGCCTGGAGGAAATTTTCGGCTACGAACCCGGCGAACTGGTCGGGAAATCATCCGAGGTGTTCTATGACACTCGCCAGCGCTTCGAGGCCATCGGCGAGGATGCCTACCGGGTCGCGCCCAGGAGCAAGGCCTTCAGCACCGAGTTGATCCTCAAGCACAAGGACGGCACACTGTTCCGCGGCGCGCTGAACGGCCGGGTGCTCGATCCCGCGCACCCCCATGAAGGCAGCATCTGGGTGTATGCGGACATTTCCGAGCGTTACAAGGCCGAGCAGGAAGTCCGCAAGCTGCTGCAGGCCCTCGAGCAAAGCCCGGTCTCGATCGTCATTACCAACCGCGAGGGCTTGATCGAGTACGTCAACCCGCGGTTTACCAAAGTCACCGGCTACACCGGGGCGGAAGCCATCGGCCAGAATCCGCGCATTCTCCAGTCCGGTGAAACACCTCCCGAGACCTATGAGCAACTCTGGCAGACCCTGCTCGCCGGCAAGGAATGGCGCGGCGTGGTGCGCAACAGGCGCAAGAACGGTGAACTGTTCTGGGAAGAAGCCTCCATCTCGCCGATCCTCGATGACAAGGGAGAGGCGACGCATTATCTGGCGGTCAAGGAAGACATCACCGAGCGCAAGCGGATCGAAGATGAGTTGGAGCAGCATCGGGCGCATCTGGAAGACCTGGTGGAGCGACGCACGGCCGACTTGAGTGCCGCGCTGGCCGCCGCCAAGGTGGCCGATCAGGCCAAGGATGCGTTCCTCG
>JBIJDI010000022.1:0-14474 GCA_044344235.1 Sulfuritalea sp.
ATACAGGCTTATGGTTTGACCCGTATGCAAACTGGCCGCATCTGTAATCAGTTTTCCCTCGGCGTCGCGAACAATCGAAAAACCTCGAGCCAGCGTTGCTTCCGGATTCAGGTGCACAAGGGCCGCCGCGAGGTTGTCGAGAGCATTCCGTCGCTTCTGTTGCTGCGTGCGAATGGCAGCATCCAGCCGTTGTGCCAGCATTCCGACGCGCCCTCGGCGTTTTTCGGTGCGGGGAACCGACCGTCCGAGGGCAAGCGCGGCACGGTTTGCTCGATCCCGATGACGGTGCAGGCCGTGAGCCATGGATGCATCCAGCTTGGAGCCGAGCAGTGCAAGCCGGTCGCGTGCCTGCGCCAATCGTGTTGCCGGATGAATCAGGCGCAGCGAGAGGTGATCCAGCCCCTGCTGCTGCCGGGCAATACGGCTTTGCATGGCCCGGCTCAGTGCCACTCCAAGCCCTGCAATTTCTCCCGCAGCCTGGTGCCACCCTTGCGTTGCAAGTTCCGCGGCAGCCGTGGGCGTCGCGGCGCGCAGGTCGGCGACGTAATCCGCGATGGTGGTATCCGTTTCGTGTCCGACGCCGCAGATCGTCGGCAGAGGACTGGCGACGATTGCGCGTACCACAAGCTCTTCGTTGAAGGCCCAAAGGTCTTCGATGCTGCCACCGCCGCGCACGATCAGTAGCAGGTCGCATTCGTTGCGCTGGCCGGCCATGGCAATCGCCTTTGCTATCTCTTCGGCAGCGCTCTCGCCCTGCACCAGTGTCGGGTAGAGGATCGCTGTCAGATGCGGCGCGCGGCGCTGGAGCGCCACCATCACGTCGCGCAAGGCCGCGGCGCGCGGCGAGCTGATGATGCCTATGCGGCGCGGGAAGCGCGGCAGAGCGCGCTTGCGTTCGACAGCAAACAAACCTTCGGTCTCAAGCCGCGCCTTCAATCTGGCGAAGGCCTCGAACAGACGCCCCAGTCCTGCCTGGCGCAAGGTTTCGATGTTCAGTTGGTATTCGCCACGGGGTTCATAGAGCGACACCAGGGCGCGTGCCTCAACCTGGTGCCCATTCTCGAGTCGCCAGGGGATTGACTGGGCGCGCGAGCGAAACATCACGCAGCGTGCCTGGGCGTTTTCGTCCTTGAGCGAAAAGTAAATGTGGCCGGAAGCGGCGCGGGTCAGGTTGGAGATTTCCCCTGCCACCCATAGCAGCGGGAACTCCCTTTCCAGACTCAGGCGCGCCAGCCGGTTGAGATCGCTGATGCTGACGACGGTAGCGGGATCGAGCATGGATGGGGTGCCCAGAGTCAGGGATCGACAGGATCGAAAATTCTACAGCATCCAAACAGTGCGACGGCCCGGCCGGCAGGAACGGCAAAGCCGCACTCTTGCTGGAGGGTGCCATATATCTCATTGATTAATAACACATGTATATTTGCTCTGGATTTGCTCGAAATGAAGAAAGCCCTTGCGGGAGGCGCACTTAGCTCGGTTCGCGCATCCTGATCCACAAACTTATCCACAGATTTTGTGGATAAGCCGGCCACTATTCCCTCGCTTGGCTTCAGCGGTGATCGACTACTGTATGCGGGATGTTTCGGTCCGGTTCCTCTGCATGAGCAACTCCCTGATCCCTCTACCCGCTGGCACCTTGATCGGCCTGTTGCGCGAGGCGCTTGAAAGCACGCTGATCGAACGCGGGGTTGGACAGGGCCTCGAATTGCTGGGCCACGCCGAAGGATTCTGGGCGGGCTTGCCCTTGATGGAACTGCGACGCATGGCCGAGGCGGGCAACCGCAATGCACAGGCCGAATTGGCCTGGCGTCATGCCGCAGGAGAAGGCGTAACCAAGTCGTATGCTACCGCCGTGCAGTGGGCTTCGGCCAGTGCAGAACACGGCTGTCCGGCCGGCGAGGCGGTGTTGGGCTGGTTGCTGTATCAGGGTTTTGGCTTGCCGCGCGATTACCAGGAGGCCGTGCGTCTGTTCGAGTCGGCGGCTCGGCAGGGTGACACGCGCGGCATGACGTGGTTGGCCCTGTGCCTCGTACGCGGGCATGGCGCGACGGCAGATACGTCGCGTGCCGCCGGCCTGTTCGAACAAGCCGGGCAAAGAGGCGCGCATCTGGCCCAGTACTGGCGTGGTCGCGTACTCTATTTCGGCATCGGCATCGACCGCGACTTTTCGGCGGCTGTGCATTGGTTGCAACTGGCTGCGGCGCATGGACAGTCCAGCGCGCACGACTTGCTTGCGCGCTGCCATTTTTTTGGCCGCGGCGTCGCCGAAGACCGCGCTGCGGCGGCCGGCTACTGGCGACAGGCTGCGGCCGATGGCGTGGTCAGTGCGAGCTTCTGTCTGGGTATGTGCCTGTATGCAGGCGAGGGCCTGCCTGCGGATGCTGCGGAAGCAGTGACTCACTTTCGTTTCGCAGCGCGCAAGGGACTGGCGGGCGCGATGTTTCTGTTGGGCCAGTGCTACACCTTCGGCTTTGGCGTCACGCGCGATCCGGAAGCGGGCCTGGCTTGGTATCGGCGCGCAGCAGAGAAGGGCAGTCGCGAAGCCGAGTTCGAAATGGGGGAATGCTACGCTCAGGGTGTCGGTCAGGCGGGTCGCGACTTTGAAGAGGCTTTGCGCTGGTGGCGTGCGGCGGCACGCCGAGGCCATGCCCGGGCGCGAATCAAGATTGCCCATGCCTATCGTTGGGGTGATGGCATTGCCGAAAACAAGGCGCTTGCGCTTGCGTGGTATCGGCGCGCGGCGGAGCAGGGAGACATTTCGGCGCGCGTCTGGCTGGGTGAGTGTTACGAACACGGCGAGGGAGTGCGTCCCGATCTGAGCGTCGCGCTGACGCACTATCAGGCGGCGTCCGAGGCGGGTGATGCGCATGGGCAGGCCGAGTATGGGCGCTGCCTGCTGCTGGGCGTGGGCTGCGAGGCCCAGCCGGCGCGTGGAGAAGGCTTGCTGCGAAAGGCCTCAGACGGGGGCTGGGCGCAGGCACTAAAGGAACTCGAGCGCTATGGCTTTGTGCAGGGAGAGGCTTTGTTGCACGCCGCCAAGAGCGCAGATGACAGGCGACTGATTGACGCGGTTAACTGGTTTCGCACCGCGGCCGAACTGGGGCACCGCCGCGCAGCGTTCATGCTGGCCGAGTGCCTTCGTCATGGAACCGGCACGGCAGTAGACGTGCCGCAGGCGGTCGCCTGGTATCGCAAGGCGGCAGCGCTGCTTGACGCCAAGATCCTGCTTGCCGACCTGTTCTATTTCGGTCAGGGCATGCCGCGCAATTTGCGCGAGGCCTTGCGCTGGTACGAGCAGGCGGCGGTGATGCACGAAGATCCCTATGCAATGTACAGTCTTGGCTATTGCCTGTTGCTTGGAGAAGGAGCGCCGCGTGATGCCCGCGCCGGAGTCCATTGGCTGCGGCGGGCAGCTTTGCAAAGCGAGCCTGACGCGCAATACGAACTGGGTCTGGCGTATTACCGCGGCGACGGCTTGAAACGCAGTCTGCGACTGGCGGCGAAGTGGCTGCGAGCCGCTGCCCGCTTGGGACACGACTCGGCGCGCGCTTTCCTGGAACGCATGGAGCGCGGCAGCCGATTGAGCTAAGCGGTTGCAGCGAGTTGCTGATTCAACTGTTGGAGGGTGTGATCGAGTTTCTCGGCCATTTCGGCCAGCAGATCGCGGCCTTGTCGTCTGGCTTGACGTGCGGCGATGAACAGTTCGTAGAGTCTTGAACCAAACAGTTTCTGCAGCTCGCGTTCGATTTCGAGCAGTCTGGCCCGCATGTTTTCCACCTGCCGGACAAGAGTCGGCGCTGACGCTGCGGCGACGCTCTTCCCCGGAGCTTCGCGGCGGCCCTCCGGCCCCTCCTGCCATAGCGCCGCGACTTCCTGCAAGCCCGTTTCATCGCCGGCGCGATAGGCGCGATTGGCTTCCGACATGAGATGGGTGCGCCAGGCCCGGTCGGCTTCGTCGGTGGCGCGATCGGGATGAATCTTCTGCGCGATCTGGCGAAACAGTCGCTTCACGTCAGCGCTGGGGCGGAAGGCGATTGGCTCATCGGCGCTGGCCCGCGTGAAGCGTTCGCTCTCCCGCGCCGACTGCTGGGCCTTTTCCTGCTTTTCCTGCGCCTCGGCCCGTATGCCGGGATTTTCCGGCGCGCGCTCCGCCTGTTCGCGGGCAAGCCGAGCCTGGATGGCGTCGAGTTCGACCATGCGGCGTCCCACGAGTTCGTAATAGCGGCGTGTGAATTCCGCGACTTCGGCCTGGGCCGTGGCCAGCTCCAGTTCCAGTTCGGCGACCTCCTGCGTCAGTTGAGCGAGCTCCAACTGCAGATGCAGGTCGGCATCCGCCACCGCGATGAAGCCATGACACGGTGCCGCGGCGCAGGCGCCGACGTGCAGCAGGCTGCCGGGGGCGGCTATCAGCTCCGGTGGCGCATCACACCGATAGAGCAGCGTAATGTCGGAATTCTTTTGCCGCAGATTGCGGTAGGCCTCGATCGGCAGGATGCGCGCCGGAAACAGGTCGGCGACCTGCTGCGGCCACTCACTGCGATCATTGCGGGCAACCCAGCGATGGGCTTCCTGCCACAGCGCCTCGTTCTTCGCGATCCGTTCGCGTTGTCTTTGCCATGCGGCTCCCTGCTCGTCCTCTCCATCGCGTGCGAGACGGCTTTTCATCAAGGACAATGTGGCGCGCAGGGCGATGCGGGCCGCGAAATCGGCTGCCGGGAGGACCAGGCAAAGGGGGCGGATGGCAAGGTCGAGCGCGTTGGATATTTCCGGCAACTGCTGGTCGTCCGGGGCCAGGATGACCAAGGTGCGTCCTTCTGCCAGCGCAATTGCGGCGAATGCGGCGAGCACTGCCAGGGGGCGCTGCGGAACGGCTTCCTCACGAGGCATTGCTGCCAGTGAGGCTACGGCGAAATGTGCAAACCAAGCCGCTGCAACAACAGCGGGGTCGGCATCGAGTTTGGTGGCGGGCGCGGATAGCGAAGGCATGTCCTTCCAAGCTTATCCAGTCCGCCATGGTTTCAGGCTTCGGATGAAAGCGGATTTCCGCCCCTGTTTCGGATTTCACCCAGGCACCCATTTGTATTGCCGAATCGGGCCAGTCGGGCTAAAGTTCGCGCTTTCCCGCTTACCGGAGTCGTCCCCGTGTTTTCAATCATTCAGGCTGCCGGCTGGCCCATCTGGCCACTTCTCTTTGCATCAGTAATTGCCGTCGCGCTCATCATCGAGCGCGCCTCGGCCCTGCGGCGCACCAAGATCGTTCCCGCCGGTTTGCTCCACAGCGCCGTGGCCGACTATCGGCAGAGCGGAGTGTCCGATGCTCAGCTGGCTCGTCTTGAGACGCATTCGCCGCTGGGCCGGGTCCTCGCCGCCGGCATGCGCAACGCCAAGGCTTCGCGCGAGATCATGAAAGAGGCGATCGAAGAAGCCGGGCGCGGCGTGGCGCATGATCTGGAGCGCTTTCTTACCACGCTGGGCACCATCGCCTCGATTGCACCGCTGATGGGACTGTTCGGCACGGTGGTGGGCATGATCGAGATTTTCGGCTCGCCGACGTCCTCCGGCAACAATCCGCAGGCGTTGGCGCACGGCATTTCGGTGGCGCTCTACAACACCGGGTTCGGCCTGATCATCGCCATCCCGAGCATGATCTTCTATCGTCACTTCCGGGCGCAGGTCGATGGTTTCCTGGTCGAGATGGAGCAGGAAGCGGTGAAACTGGTCGAAGTCATGCAGGGCGAACGCAAGTAAGGATGGCGCGATGAACTTCCAGCGAGGACGGCAGCGCGAAGAACTCGAGATCAATCTGATCCCGATGATCGATGTGCTTCTGGTGATCCTGATCTTTCTCATGATCACCACGACGTATTCAAAGTTCTCCGGGCTGGAGATCAATCTGCCTACTGCCGATGCGCCGCAGAACAAGGAACAGCCGAACGAGATCAACGTGGTGGTTACCGCCGCCGGCGAGATCATGGTGAACAAGACGGCGCTGGGCGGTCGCGACATCGAAACCATCGCCAGCGCAATGAGACGCCTGACGGGCACCGGCAAGGAGCCGGTGGTCATCATCAACGCCGACGCCAAGGCCGCGCATCAGAGCGTCATCGATGTCATGCAGGCGGCGCAGCAGGCCGGGCTGTCGCACATTTCCTTTGCCACCCAGCAGGCGCAACGCTGACGCCGGCGGTCTAGCCGCCGTCTGGCGGCGGCGTGGCCCGGTGGCCATCCTGCTGCTTCCCTTTTCGCTGTTGTTCATGGTGCTCGTTGCCTTGCGGCGAGCCTTGTACCGTGTCGGCCTCCTGCATAGCGAGCGGCTCCCCGTGCCGGTGGTGGTGGTTGGCAACATCACCGTCGGTGGCAGCGGCAAGACGCCCTTGGTGATTCATCTGGCACTGGCTCTGCGCGCACTCGGGCGGCATCCCGGAATTGTCAGCCGCGGCTATCTCGGCGATGCGACGCATGTGGCACAAGTGACATCCGGCAGCGATCCCGGCGCCGTGGGTGATGAGCCCTTGCTGCTGGCCAGGCGCGGCGGCTGCCCCGTTTTCGTCGGTAGGGATAGGGTGGCAGCAGCCCGAGCCCTGCTTGCCGCGCATCCGGAATGCGATGTGATTCTCGCCGATGATGGTCTGCAACACTATCGGTTGGACCGCGCTGTGGAGATAGCCGTGTTCGACGAGCGTGGCGTGATGAACGGCTGGTGCCTGCCCGCGGGGCCGCTGCGCGAGCCGGTCTCGCGGCTGGCGCGGGTGAATGCGGTGGTGCTCAATGGACTCGCCGTATCACCAGCGCCAGCGCTGTGCGTCCCTTCGGGAACTTTTCAGCGCCCGGTGTTCGCCATGCGCTTGCTCAGCGAAAACTTCTATCGTCTGGACGATCCACTGACGACGTGCGGTGCTGCCGAGCTTTCCGGGAAAAAACTTCATGCCGTGGCCGGTATCGGGGCCCCGCAGCGGTTTTTCGACCGGCTCGGCGGGATGGGGTTGCGATTCGCCGGGCACGCCTTCCCCGATCATCATGACTTCTGCGCCGAAGAACTTGCCTTTGACGGCGACGCGATCCTGACGACGGAAAAGGATGCCGTAAAATTGGCCCGACTTTCCTTGCCTCTGCCGGTTTGGGTATTGCCCGTCACGGCCGAAACAAGTCCCGACCTCGCCGCATTTGTACTGGAGAAGCTCAATGGACCCACGTCTGCTTGAAATCCTCGTTTGCCCCGTCTGCAAGGGGCCGCTGGAGAACCGCAAGGCGGCTTCGGAACTGGTCTGCAAAGGCTGCAAACTGGCCTATCCGGTCAAGGATGACATTCCGGTAATGCTTGAAGATGAGGCGCGGCAACTCGGCCCCGAAGAAGCCTGATGGGTCTGCGCGTCGTCATCCCGGCGCGTTATGCATCGACGCGTTTGCCGGGGAAACCGCTGGCCGACATCGCCGGCCAGCCGATGATCGTGCGCGTGGCGGCGGCGGCCCGACGTGCGCGGAATGATGGGGTTTGGGTAGCGACCGATGACGAGCGGATTGCCGCCGCGGTGCGTCAGCACGGCTTCGATGCAGTGATGACCCGTGCGAATCATGTCAGCGGCACCGACCGCATCGCCGAGGTGGCTGATCAGCTTGGCTGGAATGACGAAGACATCGTGGTCAACGTACAGGGCGACGAGCCGCTGCTGGATCCCGCTTTGATCGAGGCCGTCGCCGCGGCATTGCACGGCGATTGTGAAGCCGCCATGGCGACTGCCGCACATCCCCTGGACGCCGCCGCCGATTTGTTCAATCCGAACGTGGTCAAGGTGGTGTGCGATGTGCGCGGCCGCGCGCTGTACTTCAGTCGTGCTCCCATTCCCTGGGACCGGGATCGATTCGCGGAAACGCGCGACGAGCTGCCTGCAAATCTGCAGGCACTGCGCCACATCGGCTTGTATGCTTATCGCGTAAGTTTTCTGCGTCGCTTTGGCCAGCTTGCGGTTTCACCTTTGGAACGCTGCGAGTCGCTGGAACAACTGCGTGCGCTCTGGCACGGCTATCCGATTCACGTCGTCAGCGTTGACCACCCGCCAGCACCGGGAGTCGATACGCCAGAGGATCTCGAGCGCGTGCGCCGATTGTTTGACGCCGGCAAGGATTCGGAGTAAGTTTTGCTAAGATTGAAAAAACCAAAAAGAGCTTTTAAATCATTGAGATAAATTTTATTTTGGGAGGTGCATATGAAATTGATCCTGTTGGGAGGGCCGGGCGCCGGCAAGGGGACGCAAGCTGGATTCATCACTGCGAAATACGGGATCCCGCAGATATCGACGGGCGACATGTTGCGCGCGGCGGTGAAGGCCGGAACGCCGATGGGTTTGGCCGCGAAGAAAATCATGGACGCTGGTGGACTGGTGTCCGACGAGATCATCCTCGGCCTGATCGGCGAACGCTTGAAGCAGCCAGATTGCGCCAAAGGCTTCCTGCTGGACGGTTTTCCGCGGACCATTCCACAGGCTGAGGCGTTGCGCGCGCAGGGCGTTGGACTCGACTGTGTGCTCGAGATCGACGTCAGCGACGAGGAAATCATCAGGCGCATGAGCGGCCGTCGTGTGCACCTGGGCTCGGGACGTACTTATCATGTTGTATTCAATCCGCCCAAGGTCGAGGGGAAAGACGACCTCACCGGCGAGTCCCTGATTCAGCGCGACGATGACAAAGAGGAAACGGTCAGGAAACGTCTGGCGGCGTATCACGCCCAGACCAAGCCACTGACTGACTTCTATTCCAAGTGGTCCGAGTCTGGAGCCAAGGACGCGCCCAGATACCGCAAGGTTTCAGGGATCGGCTCGCTCGATACGATCAAGAGCGCAGTATTCGCCGCATTGAGTTAGCGGATCCCTTGGCAGTGTTCCTGACGCAGGAGTCTTCATGTCCAGTCAAATTCGACGCATAGCGGTCTGTACCGGTGGGGGAGACGCCCCGGGCCTGAATGCAGTGATCCGTGCCGTGGTCATTGCCGCCGCCAATCGGGGTTGGGAATGCTACGGAATTAGGGAAGGCTTCAACGGCATCATGTTCCCGGAGCGCTATCCGGAAGGTGGCGTGTTCCGTCTGACTCGCGAAAAGGTCCGCGGCATCGGCCATTTGGGCGGCACCATACTGGGTACCACCAACAAGGGCAACCCGATGCATTTTCCGATGAAAATGCCCGACGGGACGACGAAGGACCTGGATCGGACGGATGAAATCCTCGAGTTTTTCGCGAAGAAGGAACTCGATGCGCTCGTTTCCATAGGCGGCGACGGTTCGCTCACCATCGCCAATGCGTTGCATCAGAAGGGCTTGCGCGTGGTCGGCGTGCCCAAGACCATCGACAACGATCTGGACAAGACCTTCACCACTTTCGGCTTCGATACGGCGGTGGCCTTTGCTACCGAGTGCATGGACCGTCTGCACAGCACCGCCGAAAGCCATCAGCGGGTGATGGTGGTCGAGGTCATGGGGCGCTATGCAGGATGGATTGCATTGCACGCGGGTATTTCAGGCAGCGCCCATGCCATCCTGATCCCCGAGATCCCGTTCGATATCGACAAGGTGGCGGCCAAGATCCGCGCACGGGACAACGAGGGCCGGATGTATTCCCTCGTCATGGTCGCCGAAGGTGCCGAGCCGATCCATGGCCATCGGGAAGTTCTGGCGCCGGCCGAGATCGGCCACGCCGAGCGCCTCGGCGGAGTCGGTGAGCGAATTGCCAAGGTGCTCGGCGAGCGGACTGGCAAGGACGTCCGGGTGGTCGTGCTAGGCCATCTGTTGCGCGGAGGCAGCCCGACGTCGTTTGATCGACTCGCGGCAATGCGCTTTGGTACCGCTGCGGTCAGGGGCTTGGATGAGGGGCGCTCCGGCGTCATGGTGGCCCTCGCATTCCCCAACGTAAATTATGTCGCGCTGGAGGAAGTGGCCGGCAGGATGAAAGGCGTTCCCCTGGACTGCGATACCCTGCAGACCGGTAGGGATCTGGGAATCAGCTTCGGCGACTGATCTGCGCCGTCTGGCGCAGATCACTTCCTTCTGGCTGGTGCGGCCTATTTGCCGGGATTCAGGATTTTGGCGACCTTGTTGAGTCGCAAGCGGTAGGCGTCCGGGAGGCCCGACCCGAGCAAGGGACGAAGATACATCCGGAATGCGTCGGTGACGTCGGTGCCGCTGGCAGCAATGAACTCGTCTTCCATGACGCGGGTCTTCCCAGCCACGGACTCGAGCGGAACCAACTGGTAATCCACCGAGTAAAACCCCGTACGCTTGATGGCAACAGAACCGTCACGATCGCCCCACATGGCATATTGCACGGCTTTTTCGCCGACCTCGCGGGCTTCGCGCTGATCGACATCCGATACGCATCCAATGAATGAACGCTGGAGATAGCCGAAGGTGTCGCCTCGTACGCGCTTGATGCCGAGTTTGCTCTTGATCTCGTCACAGAGCAGGTCGGCCAGGGCCCCGGTTCCCGAGAGTTGCACATTGCCGTGGGCATCCCGTTCGACGTGCGTCGTCAGCTGGGTGATGATCGGCGTGCCCTTGCTGTCATGAATGCCTTCCGACGCGGCGATCACGCAGCGGCCGTACTTGTCGTAAGTGGCCTTTACGTCCGCGAGGAATTTTTCGACGCTGAAGGTGCGTTCCGGAAGGTAGATCAGGTGCGGGCCATCGTCGGGGAATTTCTTCCCAAGCGCCGCCGCCGCGGTGAGAAAGCCGGCATGCCGCCCCATCACCACGCCCAGATACACCCCCGGCAGCGCAGCATTGTCCAGGTTGGCCCCCATAAAGGCCTGGGCGACAAAGCGGGCCGCCGAAGGGAAGCCCGGCGTGTGGTCGTTGCCGACCAGATCATTGTCGATAGTCTTTGGAATGTGAATGCAGCGCAACGGATAATCGGCGCGCCGAGCCTCTTCGCTGACGATCCTCACCGTGTCGGAAGAGTCATTGCCGCCGATGTAGAAGAAATATCCGATGTCGTGCGCCTTGAGAACCTTGAATATCTCCTGACAGTATTTCAGGTCCGGCTTATCGCGGGTAGACCCAAGTGCGGATGATGGCGTGCTGGCCACCATTTCAATGTTGTGGCTGGTTTCCTGCGTGAGGTCGAGGAAGTCTTCGTTGACGATGCCGGACACGCCGTGATAGGCGCCATAGACCAGTTCGACGTTGCGGAACTTGCGGGCTTCGAGGACGACGCCGGCCATCGATTGATTGATTACGGCGGTAGGCCCTCCGCCTTGAGCGACCAATACCTTCCCGCGCGGCATGGTGCGGCGTTCCGTTCGGTTGATCAGCGTGGATTGATTGTCGGGCATGTCAGTAAATCCGTCGTCGGAATTGAGAAACCATTCGGGGAAACCCCAGTTCGATATCCACTATATCCGTCATTGAGCGTGATCGGCATCCATCCGCCGGATTTGTCCATTAATCGCATTTGTTTTGCATTGGTAGTCGCGGCAATACGGCATGTCTCCCGAACGCCCCGACAGATTCTTCGAATCTGAAGCAATAAGAGTTGGCGGTTTTGGGGGGGGCGCAAAGAGCCCTCGGCATGATAAAATAATGTGTTGAGTTCATTAACTATCGGGGGGAAGTTTATGTCAGCAGGACTGATGTTTGCGCTGATCTGCGCCGTGGCGGCAATTGCCTACGGCTGGATCATGAGCCAGTGGATTCTGGCGCAACCGGCGGGTAACGACCGCATGAAGGAAATCGCAGCGGCCATCCAGGAAGGCGCACAAGCCTACCTCAACCGCCAATACACGACGATCGGTATCGTCGGTGCAGTGCTTGCGGTCCTTATTCTGATATTCCTCGGTACAAAGACGGCTATCGGTTTCGTGATCGGCGCCGTATTGTCGGGCGCTGCCGGCTACATCGGCATGAACGTTTCGGTTCGCGCCAACGTGCGCACGGCGCAGGCGGCAACCGTCGGCCTCAACGAGGCGCTGAACGTGGCCTTCAAGGGCGGCGCCATCACCGGCATGCTGGTGGTTGGTCTCGGCCTGCTGGGCGTTGCCGGTTACTACGCCGTGCTTAAAATGATGGGCGGCCCAAACATCAAGCTGGAAGACATCATCCATCCGCTGGTCGGTCTGGGTTTCGGTTCCTCCCTGATCTCGATCTTCGCCCGACTCGGCGGCGGCATCTTCACCAAGGGTGCCGACGTCGGCGCCGACCTGGTAGGCAAGGTGGAAGCCGGCATTCCCGAGGATGATCCGCGCAACCCGGCCGTGATCGCCGACAACGTCGGCGACAACGTCGGCGACTGTGCCGGCATGGCGGCCGACCTGTTTGAAACCTACGCGGTCACGACGGTGGCAACCATGCTGCTGGGTGTGTTGTTGCTGAAGGTGAATCCAGTCTTCGCCGAACAGGCCGTGATTTATCCGCTAGCCCTCGGCGGCTTCTCGATCATCGCCTCGATCATCGGCGTGATGTTTGTAAAGGCCCGTGACGGCGGCAAGATCATGAACGCGCTTTACCGTGGCCTGGCGGTTGCCGGCATGCTGGCGCTGGTGGCCTTCTATCCGATGACCACCTGGCTGATCGACGATCACCTGCTTGACAGCGTACTCAACGTCAGCGGCGGTTCGCATATGCGTCTTTACGGTGCGGCGGTGGTCGGGCTGGTTCTGACCGGCCTGATGGTGTACATCACCGAGTACTACACCGGCACGGAGTTCAAGCCGGTGCAGCACGTGGCGGAAGCTTCGACCACGGGTCACGGCACCAACATCATCGCCGGTCTCGGCGTGTCGATGAAGTCCACTGCATGGCCGGTGCTGTCCGTTTGTGCCGCCATCTGGGCCTCCTACACCATGGGCGGCTTGTACGGCATTGCGATCGCAGCCACCTCCATGCTGTCGATGGCCGGCATCGTCGTCGCACTTGACGCCTACGGTCCGATCACCGACAACGCCGGCGGCATTGCCGAAATGTCCGAGCTGCCGCCTTCCGTGCGCGCCATCACCGATCCGCTCGATGCCGTGGGCAATACGACCAAGGCGGTGACCAAGGGCTATGCCATCGGTTCCGCAGGCCTGGCCGCATTGGTGCTGTTCGCCGACTTCACGCACGGCCTGGAAGCGCTCAAGCCGGGCATTAAGTTCGCCTTCGACCTGTCCGATCCGGCCGTCATCATCGGCCTCTTCGTTGGCGGCATGGTGCCTTACCTGTTCGCTGCAATGGGCATGGAAGCCGTGGGTCGCGCCGCCGGCTCAGTGGTGGTCGAAGTGCGCCGCCAGTTCAAGGAGATCAAGGGCATCATGGAAGGCACGGCCAAGCCGGAATACGGCACCTGCGTCGACATGCTGACCAAGGCTGCCATCAAGGAAATGATGATTCCGTCGCTGCTGCCGGT
This sequence comes from Sulfuritalea sp., assembly GCA_044344235.1. Classification (GTDB taxonomy): domain Bacteria; phylum Pseudomonadota; class Gammaproteobacteria; order Burkholderiales; family Rhodocyclaceae; genus Sulfuritalea. Next base: position 13,370 of record JBIJDI010000022.1, read on the forward strand.
ACTGGTTCCGGTCGTGGTCGCCGTCGTCATGAACTTCCTGATGCCCCCGCTGAACGGTGTCGGAGCTGGCGTTCGCGCGTTGGGCGGCGTGCTGATGGGCACCATCGTCACCGGCCTGTTCGTCGCCATCTCGATGACCACCGGCGGCGGTTGCTGGGATAATGCCAAGAAGTACATCGAAGACGGCCACTTCGGCGGCAAGGGTTCCGAGGCGCACAAGGCGGCCGTGACCGGCGATACCGTGGGCGACCCGTACAAGGATACGGCGGGCCCGGCGGTGAATCCGCTGATCAAGATCATCAACATTGTTGCCTTGATGATCCTGCCGCTGGTGGTGTGATCCTTAGTCACATGATCGGTCAAACGGGCAGCCTGCGGGCTGCCCGTTTTCTATTGGTGCTTGCCGTATCGGTCGGCACCGCGGCGACTTGGGCCCAAGTCGAGCAGCCGGAAGCGGCAAGCGGCTTTGTGCCCCGGCCTGCGGTGACCAGCAAGGGTTTCATGGCGGTTACCGCGAATGTCTACGCGACCGACGCCGCTGCGGAAATCCTGCAACTTGGCGGCAATGCGCTCGACGCAGCCATCGCTGCGCAATGGGTATTGAATCTGGTTGAGCCTCAGTCGTCGGGCATTGGCGGCGGCGGATTCCTGTTGCATTGGGATTCCACGCGGGGGCTGGTGTCGGCATGGGACGGCCGGGAGATCGCTCCCCGTTCCGCCAGAGCCGACTTTTCCAGACGGGCCGACGGCAGCCTCGCGAAATTCCACGAAGTGCTGGCGACGGGCAAGGCTGTCGGCGTTCCCGGGCTGGTCGCTATGCTGGAAGCGGCGCACAGGCGCCACGGCAAGCTGAAGTGGGAGCGGCTGTTCCGTCCGGCGATACGACTGGCGGAAAACGGTTTTACCATCTCGCCGCGTTTGTACGTACTGCTGCGGGACGACCCATTGCTTCGCCGCGATGCGGCGGCGCGGGCGCTTTACTACCAGGGCAATGGCGAAGCACGGCGGGCCGGCGAAGTCTTGCGCAATCCGGAGTTTGCCCGGACCCTGCGTGGCATTGCGACAGACGGTGCCGATGCCTTGCACAAAGGCACGCTGGCCGACA
>JBIJDI010000268.1:0-4262 GCA_044344235.1 Sulfuritalea sp.
GATGCGCCGCCATGTCGACGTAATCCTTCATCGCATGCAGGTAGACCCAGGGCAGGACGAACTCGCCCGCCGCTTCGCTCGCCGTGCCGCCAGCGCCGACTTTCGCAGCAGTGCCATGGTCGCGATAGTCCGGCTGGTGCATGTGCCAGAGAAAAACAAGGTCGAGGGTATTCATGACAGTCGTGAAGCAGGCACGACGCGATGAACAAAGTCCCCCGTCGCTATCGAGCGCAGCGACCTGACAGTCACCCCCGCCCGGGCGGGGGGCGCAGGCGGGGTTTCGCAAAGCACTGCTTTGCGCCGCCGAAGCCGGCTGGCTGTGCAAAGCCAGCCGTGGACCGGGGGGAGGGGGCGTTCAATTCGCATTTTCAGGTTCATCTTATGTGATGCGTCTTCTGTCCCAGCATTTCCGGTGTTACCAGCGTGATGCCGTTTTCGCTGACATGGAAGCGCTTGCGGTCGGCATCGATGTCGTAGCCGATGGTCATGCCTTCGGGAATGCGGCAATGCTTGTCCATCACCACCCGGCGCAGTTTTGCATCGCGGCCGATGTGCACGTCGGGCAGGATCACCGATTCGTCGATCTCTGCAAAGCTATGCACATGGACCCGCGAGAACAGCAGCGATTTGCGCACGACAGCGCCGCTGATGATGTCGCCGCCCGACACCAGTGAATCGACCGCCATGCCGCGCCGGCCTTCATCGTCGAAAACGAACTTGGCCGGCGGCAATTGTTCCTGATGGGTCCAGATCGGCCAGTCGTCGTCGTAAAGGTTGAGTTCGGGAGTGACCTTGGTCAGCTCCATGTTGGCCTCCCAATACGCGTCGATGGTTCCGGCATCGCGCCAGTAGGGGATTCCGGCGCTGTCCATGCCGACACAGGAGTTGGCAAAGTTGTGGGCGAACGCCCGATAGCGCTCGACGCAATGTGGAATGACGTCCTTGCCGAAGTCATGCGAGGAGTGTGGATCGTCGTGGTCGCGGATCAATTGCTCGTAAAGGAAGTCGGCGTTGAAGACATAGACGCCCATGCTGGCCAATGCACGATCGGGACGATCCGGCATCGGGGGTGGGTTTGCCGGCTTTTCAACGAAGGCGGAAATGCGCTGGTTGTCGCCGACGTGCATCACGCCAAAGCCGCTGGCCTCGGCCAGGGGCACATCAATGCAGGCGACGCTGAGATCGGCCTGTCGATGCACGTGTTCCGACAGCATGCGGCCATAGTCCATCTTGTAGACATGATCGCCGGAAAGCACCAGTACGTACTTGGGTCGGTTGCGCCGGATCAGGGCGAGGTTCTGGAACACCGCATCGGCTGTACCCTGATACCAGTCTTCGCTGACCTGCTGCTGTGCCGGCAGGATGTCGATGAACTCATGGAAACGGCCGTCGAGGAAGCTCCAGCCGCGCTGCAGGTGCTGGATCAGGCTCTGCGCCTTGTACTGCGTAGCGACGCCAACGCGGCGAATACCCGAATTGACGCAATTCGACAGCGTGAAGTCGATGATGCGGAACTTTCCACCGAAAGGAACCGCGGGCTTCGAGCGCGAGTCGGTGAGTTGCATCAAACGACTGCCGCGCCCGCCGGCCAGTATGATGCCGAAGCTGTTGCGGGTGAGTTCGTTGACGTTCATGAACGAGCGTCCCCGTTGGCCGCGACTGCTTGCCAAAAGCTTTGGCCGCCGCTTGTTTCTGTAATCGACTGCATGGTGATTTCTCCGTTGCGGCTACAATCTGCACGATAGCAAAAAAACCAGTCAAATATATACCTATGTCCGACCCTGCCTGCGCCGCATTGCTCGAAGCGCGCGAACATGATCCGTTTTCCGTGCTCGGCCTCCATGCCGAAGGCGCCGGCTGGCGGCTGCGGGTTTTCCGTCCGCAGGTGAAAGCGGTCGCGGTGGCGCTGGACAATGGCGAATGGGCGCCGCTGAAGCGCCGCAGCGGTTCGGACCTGTTCGAGTGGCAGGGCGCCACTCCGCCGCCCCGGCCGTGGCGCCTGAAGGTTGATGGTGTTACGCAATACGATACCTATGCCTTTGCGCCGCAACCGCCGGCCGATGATCTGTTTCTGTTCAACGCCGGGCGGTTGCGCCAGGCTTGGCGCACCTTTGGCGCCGTGCCGGAGACGCGCGAGGGAATTGCCGGCATCTGCTTTCGCGTCTGGGCGCCGAACGCCGAGCGGGTCTCGGTAGTAGGTGGCTTCAATGGCTGGGATGGCCGCTCGCATCCCATGGCGACTCTGGGCGCGTCCGGCGTCTGGGAACTGTTCATCCCCGAGCTCGCCGCCGGTACGCTGTATCGCTTTGAATTGCGCGTGCGCGGCAGCGGCGCGTTGCGACTCAAGATGGATCCCTATGCATTGGCCTTCGAGCGGCGACCGGCATCGGCCTGCTGCGTAGCCCCGGTTTCGGCGCATGTCTGGAACGACGACGGCTGGATGGAAGCGAGGGCCGGGCGCGACTGGCTGTCGGCGCCGATGAGCGTTTACGAAATGCACATCGGCAGCTGGATGCGCCATCCCGACCGCAGCTTCTACAGCTATCGCGAGCTGGCGGAGCGGCTGGTGCCCTATCTGGTCGAGCTGGGCTATACCCACGTCGAATTCCTGCCGCTGATGGAGCACCCGCTCGACGAATCCTGGGGCTACCAATGCACCGGCTTCTTCGCGCCGAGTTCGCGCTTCGGCAGCGCCGACGACCTCCGTTTCCTGATCGACAGTCTGCATCAGGCGGGCATCGGCGTCCTTCTCGACTGGGTGCCTGGCCACTTTCCGGCCGACGACTGGGCGCTGGCTCACTTCGACGGTACGGCGCTCTACGAACACAGCGACCCGAAGCAGAAAATGCATCCCGACTGGGGCACGCATGTTTTCAACTACGGGCGCAACGAGGTGCGCAGCTTCCTGCTGTCCTCTGCGTACTACTGGCTGTCCGAGTTCCACATCGACGGCCTGCGCGTCGATGCCGTGGCCTCGATGATCTATCTCGACTACTCGCGCAAGGCGGGCGAATGGACGCCAAACGTTCATGGCGGGCGTGAGAACCTCGAAGCGATTGCCTTCCTGCGCGAGTTGAATGAAATGGTGCACGGCGAATTTGCCGGCGCGCTGACCATTGCCGAAGAGTCGACGGCCTGGCCGATGGTGTCGCGCCCGACCTGGCTCGGTGGCCTGGGTTTCTCCATGAAATGGAACATGGGCTGGATGAACGATACGCTGGACTATATGCAGCACGACCCGGTGTATCGGCGCTACAACCACGAGCGGCTGACCTTTGGCCAGCTCTACGCCTACACCGAGAATTTCGTGCTGCCCTTGTCGCATGACGAGGTGGTGCATGGCAAGAGTTCGCTGCTGGGCAAGATGCCGGGTGACGAGTGGCAACGCTTTGCCAACCTGCGCCTGTTGTTGGCCTACCAGATGATGGCGCCGGGCAAAAAACTGCAGTTCATGGGCGCGGAAATCGGGCAGTCGTGGGAATGGCGGGCCGGCGAGGAATTGCCCTGGTATCTGCTGCAATATCCCTTGCACGCCGGAGTAAAGAGCCTCGTGCGCGAACTGAATAAGCTTTATGTGGGCGAACCGGCCTTGCATGAACTGGACTTTTCCTCTGCGGGCTTTCAGTGGATCGATTGCCATGATGCCGATCAGTCGGTGGTTAGCTGGCTGCGCCGGTCACGCGACGGCCGCCATGCCGTAGTGGTGCTGAACTTCACGCCGGTGCCGCGTCAGAACTACCGCCTCGGCGTCCCGCTGGCCCAAGACTACCTTGAGCGACTGAACACGGATTCCGCGCACTACGGCGGCAGCGATATGGGCAACAACGGCCGCGTTACTGCGACGCCGACGTCCTGGATGGGCTTCCCCGCCTCGCTGACGCTCACCTTGCCGCCACTGGCAGCTTTGGTGTTGCTGCCAGCCTGATCGGCGCAGGCCGATCCTTCACCCGCCCAAGCGTCCTTCCGCCAGCAGCCGATCAATCTCGGCTTCAGCCTGTACCCAGTCGTCCAGCAGATTGCCCGGGGCAAAACCGCGCCGTTCAGCGATGTAGTAGGCGGCCATCTCGATGTAGTGCTTGCGCTTTTCCAAAGGAATGTTTGCCGGCTTTTTGCTGCCCGGCTTCTGCGGCTTTGCAGCGGCTGGTTTGGCTGCCGGCTTCGCAGCGACTTTCGGAGCGGCTTTCGGGACGGCCTTTTTGGGTACCGGCTTCTTGGCCGTCGTTTTCGTTACCGGTTCCGGCTTGACCGCCTTGCTGGTTGCG
>JBIJDI010000269.1:0-4259 GCA_044344235.1 Sulfuritalea sp.
GTCTTGGTGCTGCTATGGGACCGATGCTACCAAAAGTCGGCGCTGACGGGCAGGCCAAGAACCCACCCCCTTGCAATCCCACCCTATCGCCGCCATATTGCAGATTGTTTCCCCTACCTGATGGAGAACCTCATGCGTATGCGTCTGCTTGCCGTGCTGGCCTTTGCGGCTACCCTGCTGTCCGGCTGCGGCTACAACCAGATCCAGATCAATGACGAGGCGGTGAATGCCTCGTGGTCGGAAGTGTTGAACCAGTACAAGCGCCGCGCCGACTTGATTCCCAATCTCGTCTCTGTGGTGCAGGGCTATGCCAGTCACGAGAAGGACGTGCTGACCCGCGTCACCGAGGCGCGCGCCAATGTTGCAGGGCTGAAGGCGACGCCGGAGTTGATCAACGATCCCGCGGCGTTTGCCAAGTTCCAGAAGGCGCAGGGCGAGCTGGGTGGTGCGCTGTCGCGTTTGCTGGTGGTGGCGGAAAACTATCCGAACCTCAAGGCCGACGCCAATTTCCGCGACTTGCAGGCGCAGGTGGAAGGCACCGAGAACCGCATCACGGTGGCGCGCAACCGCTACATCAAGTCGGTGCAGGAGTACAACGTTTCGGTGCGCACCTTCCCCAACAACCTGACCGCGATGGTGATGGGCTGGCAGACCAAGGCCAATTTCACGGTCGAGGATGAGAAGGCGATCTCGGCGCCGCCGGCGATCAAGTTCGACGCGCCGCCCGCCGTAGCGCCAGCGCCGACTGCCGCACCTGCTCCGGCACCGGCCGCTGCTCCCGCTTCGCCGACTTCCGCCGGCTATCAATAAGTGCGCTGTTCCTGGTCCGCTTGGCTGGCGCTGGTCTGGCTGGCCTTGCTGCCGGCCGCGGCCGGCGCCGCGGACCTCGTGCCCTTGCCGGCACTCGCCGCGCGCGTCACCGACCTGACGGGTACGCTCGACGCCACCCAGCGCGGTCGGCTGGAAGCGCAAGTCGCGGCGATCGACCGGGCCGGGCGCGCGCAGATCGCTGTGCTGCTGCTGCCCACGACGCAGCCCGAGACCATCGAGCAATTCGGCATCCGTCTGGCGGAAGCCTGGAAGATAGGACACAAGGGTGCCGATAACGGCGTCATCGTCATCGTGGCGAAGAACGATCGCAAGATGCGCATCGAGGTCGGTTACGGACTGGAAGGGCCCATCCCCGATGCGATTGCCAGCCGTATCGTCAACGAACGCATGGCCCCGGCCTTTCGCCAAGGCGACTTCTTCGGCGGGTTGCAGACGGCGATCGCGGCCCTGGATCAGGCGCTGGGCGGCGCCGGTCGGCCAGGCGAAGCCGCTCCGGCCCCCATCGCCGCGCCGCAGGGCGGCGAGCAGCCGGACTGGATCGAATGGTTGTTCCTGGTTGTGGCCGGCGCCGGCTTTCTGCGCATGATGTTCGGCCTGCTCGGCTCGCTGGCGGCCGCGGCGATCGGCGGCTGGCTGGGTTTCATGGTCTTCGGTTCCCTGGGCATTGCCGCTGGTGCGGCGGTGCTGGTATTCCTGCTGTCCTTCGTCAATGTGTTTTCCGGCGGTCGCGGCGGCGGCGGATTTTCCGGGGGCGGCGGCGGATTCTCGGGCGGTGGCGGCGGTTTCGGCGGTGGCGGTGCCTCGGGGAGATGGTGAAATGAAGCTTTCACGGGTACTCAAACATCTTCTGCTGCCGGACTGGTTCGTCCAGCGCGTGCTTGCCCGCACCGATCTGGCAAGCATCGGCGCGGCCGTGACCGCCTGCGAGACATCGCATCGCGGCGAATTGCGCTTCGTGGTCGAAGGTCCGCTGCCTTTGTCGGCGCTGTGGCGCGACCTGTCGCCGAGGGACAGGGCGGTGGATCTGTTTTCGCAACTGCGTGTCTGGGATACCGACGAAAACAGCGGCATCCTGATTTACGTGCAGCTGGTCGATCATCGTGTCGAAATCCTCGCCGACCGCGGCATCGCTGCGCGCGTACCGCAGGCCGAATGGGATGCGATCTGCCGCGCGATGGAGGCAAGCTTCCGCCGCGGCGAATGGCGGCAGGGCGCGCTGCAGGCCGTGATGCGCGCCGGCGAATTGCTGGCGAGCCACTTCCCGGCGGGTGTGAGCAACCCCAACGAATTGCCGGACCAGCCGCTGGTGATTTGACGCCAGTTGTCGGCGGGCTGCTGCGCGCCGTCGGCTAGCACCATAAATCCAAAGGCTGGCACTAGACTTCGCGCATGTCCGTCCAACGCTCCCTCCCGCGCGAACTGCTGCACCTGGCCTGGCCCGTTCTGATCGGGCAGGCGGCGGTGATGGCCAATGGCGTGATCGACACGCTGATGGCCGGTCGGTTGTCGTCGGTCGATCTCGCGGCGGTCGGCATCGGCGCCAGCATTTACGTTACCGTCATCATGACCATGATCGGCGTGCTGCTCGCGCTCACGCCAGTGGTTGCCCACCATTACGGTGCGGGGCGCTATCAGGAGATCGGCGCCGACGTGCGGCAATGCGTCTGGCTGGCCGTGGTTTTGTCGGTGCTCGCGTTCGTCGCCCTGAAAAATCCCGATCCGCTGCTGGCTTTTTCGCGCCTGACGCCGGAGGTGGAGATCAAGGTGCGCGCCTACCTCGACGGCACGGCGTGGGCGGTGCCGGGCGTGATGTTCTTCCGCGTCTTCTACGGCTTCACCACCGGCATCGGCCGGCCGCAACCGGTGATGAGTTTCAACCTGTTCGGTTTGGCCCTCAAAGCGCCGCTCAACTGGGTCTTCATGTACGGCCATTTCGGCTTTCCCGCCATGGGTGGCGCCGGCTGCGGCTGGTCTTCGGCCGTCATCATGTGGGTCATCGCGACCCTGGCCTGGCTGTGGTGCCGGCACGACGCCGAGTACGCGCCGTACGGCGTCTTCGCCCGTTTCGAGTGGCCGCGCCTGTCGGCGCTGCGCGAATTCCTGATGCTGGGCTTGCCGATGGGCGCCACTTTCCTGGTCGATGTCACCGCCTTTACCTTCATGTCGCTGTTCATTGCCCGGCTCGGGCCCGAGGTTTCGGCCGCGCACCAGATCGCCGCCAATGTCGCGGTCTTCGTCTTCATGGTGCCGCTCGCCTTGGGCAGCGCCACCGGTGTGCTGGTCGGGCAGGCGCTGGGCGCCGGTGAACGTCGGCGCGCGCGGCACGCCGGCTTGCTTGGGCTGGCAGTTGGCTGCGGCGCAGCGGCCGTTCTCAGCGCGGCCATTGGTTTCGGCGCCGGGCCGCTGGCGCGCGCCTACACGACGGACACGCAGGTCGCCACCGCCGCGGCGACGCTTCTGTCCATCGTCGCCATCTATCATTTGGCCGACGCCGTGCAGGCGGTCATGGCCCAGGTGCTGCGCGGCTACAAGCGCGCGACGGTGCCGATGGTGATCTATGCGCTGTCGCTGTGGGGCGTGGGCCTGGGCGGCGGCTACCTGCTCGGACTGACCGACAGCTTCGGTCCGGCACGCGGCGCCGCCGGTTTCTGGATGGCGGGCGTCGCGAGCCTGACGCTTGCGGGTGCCGGCGTGCTTGCCTACTTCCTGCGCATCTCTGCTCAGACCATCCCGGCGCCGGCCACCACCAGAACATAGCGCGCGGCCTTGCCGACCGCCATCCACAGCGCACAGGGTATTGGCGGCAGGCGCAGCCAGCCGGCGGCGGCGCACAGGGCATCGCCGACGATCGGCGCCCACGCCAGCAGCAGGATGGGCGGTCCGTGCCGTCTCATCAGCGCCGACTTTTCGGGAGCGAGGTGTTGCGGCAGCAACCGGCCCATGAAATAGGTCGTCATGCCGCCCAGCGTATTGCCCAGCGTCGCCAGTACCAGCGCCGGCAGCGTTTGTTCGGGATGCAGCTTGATCACGGCGAACAGAACGGCTTCAGAGCCGCCCGGCAGCAGCGTTGCGGAAAGAAAACTGGCGAGAAACAGGCCGGCCAAACCGGCTTCCGCCGTGAAAGAGAAGTCCATGCGCCATGTTACCCTTGCTGGTCAACGAACCTTCTGCCCTGCTGCCATGGACTACCTCGAAAGAATCCTCAACGCCCGCGTCTATGACGTAGCGATCGAAACGCCGCTGGAGCCAGCGTCGATTCTCTCGGCGCGCACGGGCAACCGCATCCTGCTCAAGCGCGAGGACATGCAGCCGGTGTTCAGCTTCAAGCTGCGCGGCGCCTACAACAAGATCGTCCATCTGACTCCGGCGCAGAGGAAGCGCGGCGTGATCTGCGCTTCGGCCGGCAATCACGCTCAGGGCGTGGCGCT
>JBIJDI010000270.1:0-4252 GCA_044344235.1 Sulfuritalea sp.
AGGCCTCCCGCACCGGCCCGGCCCAGGTGCCCAGCGCGCCCTCGGCGCAGGTACCGAGTCCGCGTGCCTGCGCCGACAGCATCAGCGACTGCAGGAAAATGCCGGCGTCGAGAACCGAGTAGGCGCCGAGTTCCTGGCGCACGAAAATGAAGAGGACAACCGGAGCGCCGAAGAACTCGAAGTTGCGGCGCATCTGCCGGTTGCGTGCTGCGCCATCCTCACGGGCGATGCCGAGCGTGGCGTACAGCCCGAAGCCGGTCGCCCGGCGGCGCGGCGTGAGTTCCTTCGGATAGTCGAAGCGCGTATTGAAGTCGCCGTCAGGCAGGGCTTTGCTGCGCGTCAGGAAGGCCGCAAGTTTGCCGAACAGGCCGCCGCCTTGCAGCTTCGTCGCGGCATCGTAGCGATCCGACAGCTGCGCCTTGAGCTGCTCTTTCAGATCACCTGTGGCGACGGCGATCTTGTAGGGCTGCGTATTCGACCAACTCGGCGCCCAATGCGCGTCGTCGAGGATGGCATCGATCAGTTCCGCCGGCACGTCGGCGGCGGAAAAATCCCGGATGCTGCGTCGGCTGCGCAGCAGGCTGGCCAGCATTTCAGTATCTCCGGTAGCGGCCATGCTCTAGGGCGCCATGGTCGGCAGAATCCAGCCGTCGCGCAGCTCTATCGAGCGCGAACGCAGCAGTTCGCCGAGCAGCCATGAGGCGAAATCGTCGTCAGTGAAACCGAGCATGCGCTGATTGACGGCATCGAAAAACGGGACGCTCTTGAGATACGCCGGCAATTCGTCCTCGCGCAGCCGCTGCAGGTCGAGCAAATTGAAGGTGAAGCATGCGCGCACGGCATTGCGTCCGACACGCGTGGAGTCGGCCTCGAAGGATTCGAGGCGCTTGAAGGCGCGGGCCAGGGCCGCATCGAAATCGTCGAATGGCGCGCCGTGGCCGGGAATGACAATATCGACGCCGAGGCGGCCGATCATGTCCAGCGTGCTGCGCGTCGCAGGCAGGGCATCCTTCCTGCCCATCAGTTCGCCGAAGATGATGCCGAAGCCGTCCTGCCACAGCGCATCGCCCGAGATCAGGATGCGTTTTTCGGGGCAGTAGTAGATCAGCGCTTCCATGTCGTGGCCCGGGGCCGGCAACGCCTGCCAAGTCAGCCCGCCCATTTCGAATTCGCTGTTGGCCTCGATCACCGCATCGTGGGCGAAACGGGCACCGCGCTGTTGCGCGGCATCCAGCAGCAGGGCATGCGTGTCCCACTCCGTGACCATGCGTTCGATACCGGCGGGAATCACGATGCTGCAGCCGAAAGCCGCCTGCAGCGCGGCGTTTCCCCCGATGTGGTCGGAGTGGGAATGGGTATTGATCAGCCTGCTGAGCCGGCGTCCCGCCAACGCCGACTTTACGAGCTCCACCGTCTGCGGTGCATGGCCGACATAGCCGGCATCGACCAGTGTGGCCGCCTCGCCCTCAAAGAACAGCACGTTGTTCGACGACAGCCAGCCGCGCTCGAGAACCTGGATCGAATCAGGGAGCTTCATTGCTGCGGCGATTCGGGTCGGGCCCGCCGCTGCGCCACGGCGGCAAGAATCAGCCGCTTGTCTTCGTCGCCGCTGTTGGCCCAGCGCGCGATCTCGTCGATGGTGCGAAAGCAGCCGGCGCACAGGCCTTCTTCCATCCGGCAGACATTGATGCAGGGCGAGGCCACGGCCTCAGGCATCGGCGGCAGCCATCGCACGCTTGGCGAGTATGGCGCGCGCCACGCGCGAAGCCGTCTGACGCTTGAGCTGCTTCGAAATCCACACACCGGTGTCGACCAGCGCGTCGAGGTCTATCCCGGTATCGATGCCGAGGCCCGTCAGCAGCCAGACCACGTCCTCGGTCGCGACGTTGCCCGACGCGCCGGCGGCATAGGGGCAACCGCCGAGGCCGGCGACGGAACTGTCGAAAATGCCGATGCCCATTTGCAGCGAGGCATAGACGTTGGCGGCGGCCATGCCGTAGGTATCGTGGAAATGACCGGCGATTTTCTTCAGGGGCACGCGACGTGCCACGGCCTTGATCATGGCGCGCGTCTTTTCCGGCGTACCGGCGCCGATGGTGTCGCCCAAACTGATTTCGTAGCAGCCCATTTCCAGCAAAGCCTGCGCGACGTCGGCCACGACCAGCGGCGGCACCTCGCCCTCGTAGGGGCAGCCGAGCACGCAGGAAACGTAGCCGCGCACCTTGACGTCGGCCACCTTGGCCGCTTCGACGATGGCACGGAAGCGCTCCAGCGACTCGGCGATCGAGCAGTTGATGTTCTTCTGCGAAAAGGATTCGGAGGCGGCACCGAACACCGCCACTTCCTTTGCTCCGGCCGCCAGCGCCGCCTCGAAGCCTTTCATGTTCGGCGTCAACACCGGATAGGTGACATCGGGCAATTTCTCGATGGCGGCGAAGACTTCCGCGTGATCGGCCATCTGCGGCACCCACTTGGGCGAAACGAAGGCGGTGGCCTCGATGGTCTTGAGGCCGGCCGCACCGAGGCGCCGGATCAGCTCGACCTTTATCTTGGTTGAGACAGGCGTCTTCTCGTTCTGCAGGCCGTCACGCGGGCCGACTTCGACGATGCGTACTTTGCTGGGGAGGGTCATCTGATTCGCGGCTATTTCTTGTCAGCCTCGAATTCTACTAGCTCCGCACCATCGCTGACCTGCTCGCCGACATTGAAAAGAAACGCCTTGACCGTTCCGCCAGACGGCGCGGTAATCGTGTGTTCCATTTTCATGGCTTCGAGGATCAGCAGCGGTGCGCCCTTTTCCACCTTGCTTCCGACCGGCGCGATCAGCGCAATGACCTTGCCCGGCATCGGCGCCGTCAGCCCGCCTTCCGCACCACCGCCGCTGCCGGCGTGGAATAGCGGGTCGATTGCGGCAAAGACGAAGCAGACGCCGTCGATGAAAACATGACGCTTTTCATTGGCGGACACCACCGTGACATTGATGCGGCGGCCGCCGAGATCGACGCGCAACTCGCTGCCGGCAAAACGCCCGGCGGCCGGCGTGGTCTGCCCTTCGAATTCGAGCGTGAAGCTGTCTCCGGCATACCCGGCGTTGACCACCCTTTCGGTTTCGCCGGCGCGCAGCTTGATCTCGCGCCGCGCATTGCCGTTCATGCGCCAACCGTCACGGGCGTGCCAGGGCGAGTGCGGATCGGCACTCTCGCCAGCTTCTGCCGCGGCGTATTGCTGATCGCGAATCAGCTCGGCCAAGGCCGCCACCAGCCAGGCTTCGGCCGGCGGCTCGGCACTTTCGGGAAAGAGGAAAGCGCGCTCGCGCTCGATCAGCCCGGTGTCAAGATCGGCCTGGGCGAAGGCCGGACAGCCCACCAGGCGCGAGAGGAAGCTTATGTTGTTCGACACACCGACCACGCGGTAGTCGGCCAGCGCCTGCAGCATGCGGGCCAGCGCCCGTTCGCGGGTCTCGTCCCAGACGATGAGTTTGGCGATCATCGGGTCGTAATGCGGCGAGATTTCGTCGTCCTGCTCGACGCCGGTATCGACCCGCACATGCAGGGTTTCCGCCGGCGGCGCAAGGTGGATCAGACGGCCGATCGACGGCAGGAAACCCTTGTCCGGATCCTCGGCATAAATCCGCGCTTCCAGGGCATGGCCGCGGATCAGCAGTTGTTCCTGGCGTAGCGGCAGCGTCTCGCCAGCGCCGACTTTTAGTTGCCACTCGACCAGATCGAGGCCGGTGATCATTTCCGTCACCGGATGCTCGACCTGCAGCCGCGTGTTCATTTCCATGAAGTAGAAAGTGCCGTCCTGATTGACGATGAACTCGACCGTGCCGGCGCCGACGTAGCCCACCGCCTTTGCGGCATCGACCGCGGCCTTGCCCATGGCGGCGCGGCGCTCCGTCGGCATGTTGGGCGCGGGAGCTTCCTCCAGCACCTTTTGGTGGCGTCGCTGCACCGAGCAGTCGCGCTCGAACAGATACACGCAGTTGCCGTGGCTGTCGCCGAAGACCTGGATCTCGATGTGGCGCGGGCGCTGCAGGTATTTTTCGATCAGCACGTGCTGGTCGCCGAAGGAGGACTGCGCCTCGCGTTTGCAGGAGGCCAGCGCATCGAGGAAATCCGCGCTTTTGTCGACGGCGCGCATGCCCTTGCCGCCACCGCCCGCCGCGGCTTTGATCAGCACCGGATAGCCGATGGCATCGGCCTGCTGCTTGAGGAATTCCGGTTCCTGATTGTCGCCGTGATAGCCCGGG
>JBIJDI010000271.1:0-4241 GCA_044344235.1 Sulfuritalea sp.
CGGACGCACGCCGGCGAGAGCGGGATTCTGGCCAGCCATGCCGAGCGCCATGTTGCGCGCTTCGAGCAGCTTGTCGCGACCCAGGCCACCGCGATCCTGCAGACGAAAATCAAATCCGCCCACAGCGGCCAGTTCGGGAATCGGCGGCACGTTGATGGCGAAAACCATCGCCTGCTTGATGCGGAAGAAAGCCATGTTGGCGCGTTGCACCACCGACTCCGCGCTGTTTTCCTTGTTCGGCCTTTCGTCCCAGCTCTTCAGGCGGACGAAGGTGATGGCAGCATTCTGGCCGCGTCCGAAGAACGAGAAGCCGAGAACGCCGATGACATGGGCGACTTCCTTCTGCGCCAGGTAGTGCTGCTCGACGGTACTGAGAACTTCGAGGCTGCGCTCGCGTGTCGCGCCCGCGGGCAGCTGGACAATGCTGAGGAAGTAGCCCTGGTCTTCGCTCGGCAGGAAGCTGCCGGGCAGCTTGGTGAACAACCAGCCCGTCGCCGCCAGGATCATCGCATAGACGATCAGCCAGCGCCGGGGCTTGCCCAGCATGCGACGGGTGGCGCCGATGTAGCGCCCTACGGTGGCAGCGAAGAATCGGTTGAACCAGCCAAAAAAACCGGTCGAGGGCAGCACGTCGTCCTTGCCCTCTTCATGCTTGAGCAGCGTCGCACAGAGTGCCGGAGTCAGCGTCAGCGCCATGAAGGCCGAAAAGCCCATGGTCAGGATCAGCGTCACGGCGAACTGCCGGTAGATCGCACCCACGGAGCCACCGAAGAAAAGCAGGGGCACGAATACCGCGGTCAGCACCACGGTGATGGCGATGATGGCATTGATGATCTGGCCCATCGCCTTGCGTGTCGCATCGCGCGGATTGAGGCCTTCTTCGCTCATGATGCGCTCGACATTCTCGATCACGACGATGGCATCGTCCACGACGATGGCGATGGCCAGCACCATGGCGAAAAGGGTCAGCACATTGATCGAATAGCCGAGCAGATAGAGGCCGATCAACGCCCCAAACAGGGACACCGGCACGACGACCGTCGGAATGAAGGTGGCGCGCACGTTCTCGAGGAACAGATACATCACCAGCACCACCAGGATCATGGCCTCGATCAGCGTCTTGACCACCTCGCGGATCGAGATGTCGACGAAGGTCGAGGTATCGTAGGGCACCATCCAGGAGATGTTGGGCGGGAAATATTTTGCCAGTTCGGTCATCCTGGCGTTGACCGCCTTGGCAGTGTCAAGGGCGTTGGCACCCGGGGCCATGCGCACGGCAATCGCAGCCGTCGGCTGGCCATCGACGCGGGCGGCGATGTTGTAATCCTGTGCACCGAGTTCAACGCGAGCGACATCTTTCACCCGCACCGTCGCACCGCCCGCGTCGCTGCGGATGATGACGTTGCCGAACTCCTCCGGGGTGGACAAGCGGCCTCGAGTGATGATTGTCGCCGCGTATTCCTGGCCGGGAACGGCCGGAACCTGCCCCAGTTCGCCGGTGGCAATCTGTGCGTTCTGCGCGCGCACCGCCTTCGCCACGTCGCCCGGCGTTAGGCCAAAGGCTTGCAATCTTTCGGGCTTGATCCACAGGCGCATCGAGTACTCGGTGCCAAACAGAATGGCTTCGCCGACGCCCGGCGTACGCCGGATGCTTTCCAGCACATTTGCGGCGGCATAGCTGCCGAGGGCGACATTGTCCAGTGACTTGTCCGGTGAAAACAGGGAGATGAACATCAGGTAATTGCGGGCCGACTTGACCACCGTGATGCCCAGGCGACGCACGTCTTCGGGCAGGCGCGGCTCAGCGCGCTTGATGCGGTTCTGCGTTTCCACCGAGGCCAAATCGAGATTGGTACCGGCCTGGAAGGTCAGGGTGATGGTGCCGATGTTCTGCTCGGAGGCGGAATCCATGTAGAGCAGGTTTTCGATGCCGTTGAGCTCCTGTTCAATCAGCGCAACCGCAGTTTCCTCGATCACCGTGGCTGAAGCACCCGGGTAATTGACGCTGATGGCCAATGCAGGCGGGGCCACAGCCGGGTAACTCGCCACCGGCAACTGACGCAGGGCAAGCATCCCGCCAAGAATAATGATGATCGCAATGACCCAGGCGAAAATCGGCCGGTCGATGAAGAATCTTGGGATCATGGCTTACTTCTTTTCTTCGTTCGGCTTGGCGGCGGCGGGAGCTGGTGCCGCACCTGGAGCCGCCGGCTGGGGTCCGGTCGGTGCCATCAGCGGGGCACCCGGGGTCCAGGGTACCGGCTTCACGACGGCACCCGGCCTGGCCTTCTGCAGACCATTGATAATTACCTGCTCGCCGCCTTTCAGCCCTTCGTCAACGATGAAGTCTCCACCTGACATGGTGCTGGTCTTGATCGGCCGCGGGACGACCTTGCCTTCGGCGTCGACGGTCATGACGGACTGTCCCTGAGCCCCACCCTGAACGGCACGTTGCGGCACGCGGATGGCGGCGTCCAGTTGCGCCTGCGGGAAGCGGATACGCACAAACGTACCGGGCAGAAGGTCGCGCCGCGGGTTGGGAAACTCGGCGCGCAGGAGGACGGCGCCACTGTTCGGATCGACCGCCAGATCGGTGAATTGAAGCCGGCCTTTTTCAGGATATAGCGAGCCGTCCTCGAGAACCAGTTCGACCTTTGCCGAATCGGCCTTCTTCTGCTTGCCGCTCCTGACCGCTTGCTGCAGGCGCAACAGATCGGAGTACGACTGGGAAAACTCGACGCGGATCGGGTCGAGTTGTTCGATGGTGGCCAAATGGGTTGCGTCGCCACGACCGACCAGCGCTCCTTCGGTAACCAGTGCTCGGCCGATGCGGCCGGAAATCGGCGCTGGCGGCACGGCGTTTTCGAGGTCCAGCCTGGCCTTGGCCAGTGCTGCCTCAGCCTGTTTGTAGCGAGCCTGGGCCTGGTCATATTCCTGCTGACTGACTGCCTTGATCTGGAGCAATGGCTTGTAGCGTTCGAACATCGCCTTCGCTGCGGCCACATCCGCCTCGGCTGCAGCCGCCGCCGCCGCGTAGGTACGTGCGTCAATTTGAAACAATGGCGTACCCGCTGCGATGTCGGTACCTTCGGCAAACAGGCGCTTCTCGACCACCCCCTCGACACGCGCCCTCACTTGAGCCGACCGCACAGCCGACAGGCGACCTGGAAGATCCTGCGTGACGGTCGCACTCCCCGACTGGACGACAATCACATCAACTTCAGGAGGCGGCATTCCGGCTCCAGGCCCCGCCGCTGGCGGCCCCTTCTTGTCACCTTCGCCACAAGCGGCAAGCAGTCCGAGCAACAAGAGGATGGTGGTGTTCTTCATTCGAGGCTCCGATGGAAATCCGGGTGGCACGTGGCTAAGGTTCAATCGGCGCTTGGGCGCGATCATGCTTTTCGGCAGCCGGGGAGTATTTCACACTTCAATCCCGCCCGGGGATACCGTCCCCGACCAAGCGCGGAGATATAACAAAAAAGGCAGCCGCAGCTGCCTTTTTTACCGAGACAAACCGATCATCAGTGCCGCTGTTTGCGCAACCGATCGATGGCCGCCAGTTGGGCAATCGCCTCGGCCAGTTCGACCTGTGCACGAGCGTAGTCCATTTCGGAACCACGGTTGACCATCGCCTCCTCGGCCATTTTCTTCGCTTCCATCGCCTTGGCCTGATCGAGGTCGGCACCGCGAATGGCTGTGTCGGCCAAGACGGTCACCAGACCAGGCTGTACCTCGAGCAATCCGCCGGCAACAAAGATCAACTCTTCCTTGTCGCCCGGAGTCTTGATGCGAACCGCACCCGGCTTGATGCGGGTCATCAGCGGCATATGGCCGGGCAGGATGCCCAGTTCGCCCGCTTCGCCCGGCAGGACAACGAATTCCGCCAGACCGGAGAAAATCATCTCCTCGGCGCTTACGACGTCCACGTGAATAGTCATTGCCATTCTCTACCTCTTCTGTAATCGAGAGTCGGGAGCCGCGCGTCGAGCAATACTGCGCTCTCTACACCAGACTCCCCACCCGCTTACTGCAACGTCTTGGCCTTCTCGAACACTTCCTCGATCGCGCCGACCATGTAGAAGGCCTGCTCGGGAATGCTGTCGCACTCGCCATCGACAATCATCTTGAAACCCTTGATGGTGTCAGCCAGCGGCACGATCTTGCCCGGCGTACCGGTGAATACTTCGGCGACGTTGAACGGCTGCGACAGGAAACGCTGGATCTTGCGCGCGCGCGTCACG
>JBIJDI010000272.1:0-4226 GCA_044344235.1 Sulfuritalea sp.
AAGATCATCTCGGAAGAGGCCGCCTGGGCCTCCGCCGACAAGTTCGAAGGCGGCAACACCGGCCATCGCCCGACCGTCAAGGGCGGCTATTTCCCGGTGCCCCCGGTCGACAGCCTGAACGACATCCGCGCCCAGATGTGTATCGCCCTGGAAGCCTGCGGCGTGCCGGTTGAAGTCCATCACCACGAAGTCGCCACCGCCGGCCAGTGCGAAATCGGCACCGTGTTCAACACCCTGGTGCGTCGCGCCGACCAGACCCAGATCCTCAAGTACGTCGTGCACAACGTCGCCCACAGCTACGGCAAGACCGCGACCTTCATGCCCAAGCCCATCGTCGGCGACAACGGTTCCGGCATGCACGTGCACCAGTCGATCTGGAAGGACGGCAAGAACCTCTTCGCCGGCAACGGCTATGCCGGCCTGTCCGAGTTTGCGCTGTACTACATCGGCGGCATCATCAAGCATGCCCGCGCCCTGAACGCCATCACCAACCCGCTGACCAACTCCTACAAGCGTCTGGTTCCCGGCTACGAAGCCCCGGTCAAGCTGGCCTACTCGGCCCGCAACCGTTCCGCCTCGATCCGCGTGCCCTACGTGCATTCGGACAAGGCGCGGCGCATCGAAACCCGCTTCCCCGATCCGGGTGCCAACCCCTACCTGTGCTTCACCGCGCTGATGATGGCCGGCCTCGACGGCGTACAGAACAAGATCCACCCCGGCGATCCGGCCGACAAGAACCTGTACGACCTGCCGCCGGAAGAAGATGCAAAGATCCCGACCGTCTGCTCCAGCCTCGACCAGGCCCTGGACTACCTCGACAAGGATCGCGAGTTCCTGACCCGCGGCGGCGTCTTCAGCAACGAAATGATCGATGCCTACATCGAGCTCAAGATGGAAGAAGTGCAGCGTTTCCGCATGACCACCCATCCGGTCGAGTTCGAGATGTACTACTCGATTTGACCAGCGCTGCCTGAATCACCGGAAAGGACGGGCGCTGCCCGTCCTTTTTTTTCTGCAATTGACATACACTCAGCGCCATGAAGAAAACTCTCCTTGTTCTCTCTCTCGCGCTGCCGCTGGCTGCGGCTGCCAATACGCTCTACAAATGCACGGACGATTCGGGCGTGGTGCTCTATACCAACCAGAAAGCCCCCAAGAAGAGTTGCATCGTGCTCTCGCAGCAGGCACCCGCCGCTTCGCCCGGCGGCAACGGGACGAAACAACGCGCCGCAGCGGCACCAACGCCCGGCGACTTTCCCCGCGTTTCGGGCAACGAGCAGAAAGCCCGTGACGGCGATCGCCGGGCAATTCTCGACAAGGAGCTCGCCACTGAACTGCAGAACGCGGAGAAGGCGAAAAAGGCCCTGCTCGATGCCGGCAGCCAGCCGGTGGACAAGCTCCAGCCACTGCGCGATACCGTGGCGCTGCACGAGCGAAATGTCGAGTCGCTGAAAAAAGAACTCGGCAACCTGCGCTAATTCACGGCCCGGCCTGAATCAGCAACTGGTGCGCTTCTTGCACACCTTACCCGTAATGAACGCGAACGCCACCGAACCCCCTCATGCTTTCAGCGGCCTGGATCTGCTTTCTTCCGCAATCGTGCTGGTCGATGCCAAACTGGTTATCCGCCACGTCAACCCGGCGGCAGAGAACCTGTTCGCGATCAGCTCGCGTCAGCTGCTCGGCCAGCCTCTGCAACGGCTGGTAGGTGAGCCGCCGGAGCTCTCCGCGGCACTCGACAACGCACTGAAGAACAACTGGAGCTATACCGGGCACAACATCCTGATCAAGCTTCCGCAGAACATAGATCTGCATGTCGATTGCACGGTGACACCGGTGGAAACCAGCAGCGCGCGCCTGTTGCTGGAAGTGCGCCCGATCGACCAGCAGCTCAAGGCGGCGCGTGAGGAGCAGCTCGCCCAACAGCAACAGGCCAACCGCGAACTGGTGCGGAATCTGGCGCACGAAATCAAGAATCCGCTCGGTGGAATTCGCGGCTCGGCGCAGCTGCTGGAACGTGAACTCGCCAGCGAGCCACTCAAGGAATATACCCAGGTCATCATCGCGGAAGCCGATCGCCTGCAAGAGTTGATGCAGCGCCTGCTGTCTTCGCATCGCGTAATGCAGCCGACGCTGGTAAGCATCCACGAAATTCTCGAACGCGTGCGGCGACTGATCCATGCCGAATACCACGATGTCCGCGTCAGGCGCGACTACGACACCTCGCTGCCCGACATTACCGGCGACCGCGAACAACTGATCCAGGCCATCCTCAATATTTCCCGCAACGCCGCCCAGGCAATGCAGGGCAAGGGAGAGATCATTTTTCGCACCCGCGCCGCGCGCCAGGTCACTCTGGCCAAAAAACACTATCAGCTGGCACTCGAATTGCAAGTGATCGATAACGGCCCCGGGATTGCAGAAGAGATCCGTGACAAGATTTTCTATCCGCTGGTTTCGGGCCGCGAAAACGGCAGCGGCCTCGGACTTACCATCGCCCAGAGCTTTGTCCAGCAACACGGCGGAACCATTGAAGTCAACTCGCGCCCCGGATACACCTGCTTTTCGCTGATGCTGCCGCTGACCAGAAAGAAAAAGGAAGAACTGTGAACACTGTCTGGATCATCGACGACGACCGCTCCATCCGCTGGGTGCTGGAGAAAGCCCTCGGCCGCGAGAACATCCCGGCCACGTGCTTCGCCTCTGCGGACGAAGCGCTGGCCGCATTCGGCACCGGCTCGAGGCCGCAGGTTCTGGTGTCCGACATCCGCATGTCGGGCAGCAGCGGGCTGGATCTGTTGCGCCACGTCAAGACGCACTACCCCGAACTGCCGGTCATCATCATGACCGCCTACTCCGACCTCGATTCCGCCGTAGCGGCATTCCAGGGCGGCGCTTTCGAATACCTGCCCAAACCTTTCGATGTCGACCAGGCCGTGGATCTGGTTCGGCGGGCGATGGCTCAAGCGGCGCACCAAACTGGTGCGCCAGAGGAAACCAGCGAGGTACCTGAAATCCTGGGGCAGGGCGTCGCCATGCAGGAAGTCTTTCGCGCCATCGGACGGCTCTCGCAGTCTCACGCCACGGTGCTGATCAATGGCGAGTCCGGCACCGGCAAGGAACTGGTGGCGCGTGCCCTGCATCGCCACAGCCCGCGCAAGGATGCGCCGTTCATCGCCATCAATACCGCGGCGATCCCGCGTGATCTGCTCGAATCCGAGTTGTTCGGTCACGAAAAGGGAGCGTTTACCGGTGCCAATGCGCTGCGTCGCGGGCGCTTTGAGCAGGCCGACAACGGCACGCTGTTCCTCGATGAAATCGGCGACATGCCGGCCGAGCTGCAAACCCGGCTGCTGCGCGTGCTGTCTGACGGCAACTTCTACCGCGTTGGTGGCCACCAGCCGGTCAAGGCCAACGTGCGCGTGATCGCCGCCACTCACCAGGATCTGGAAGGCCGGGTCAAGGAAGGCCTGTTCCGCGAAGACCTGTTCCACCGCCTCAATGTCATCCGTTTGCGCCTGCCGCCCCTGCGCGAACGACGCGATGACATTCCTCTGCTGGCGAAGCATTTCCTGCAAAAAAGCGCCCAGGAACTCGGTGGTGAACCCAAGCGCCTCACCGATGCCGCGCTTACATACCTGCAAGATCTGTATTTACCGGGCAATGTGCGGCAGCTGGAAAACCTCTGCCACTGGCTGACCGTGATGGCCCCCGGACAAAGCGTGGACGTTGCCGACCTGCCCGCCGAACTGCGCGACGGGCCGGACAGCGCAGCGCGGCGCGACCTGCCCGCCAACTGGAACGCTGCGCTGGCGACCGAAGCCGACCGCCTGATCGCCGCAGCACCCGGCGCGGTTTTTGACCAGCTCACGCGTCAGTTCGAAGCGACGCTGATCCGTCGCGCCCTCAACGCCACCGGCGGTCGCCGCATCGATGCCGCGCAACTGCTTGGCATCGGCCGCAACACCATCACGCGCAAGATTCAGGAACTCGGCCTGGACGACGTCAAGGGCGATTCCGGGGCGACCTGAACGTCCGGCTTCAAGTATAGTCAGCACGACTATCCGCCGAGCGCTGCCACTGGCTCGCGCCCTACAGGACACCTTCATGCCTGCCAGCATTGCCGCAATTTCCGCCAAACTCGGGAGCGCAGCCCGCCGCTTCGATATCGACATTCTGCCCAGCTGCGATTCGACCAATGCAGTCTTGCTGAGCCGCGCAGAAAA
>JBIJDI010000273.1:0-4207 GCA_044344235.1 Sulfuritalea sp.
CCCGAACGTGAATTTGATGCCCAGGGCTTCGAGGGCACGTACCGCGATCCAGGCGCCAGTTCGTTTCATGCGGATTTCCTCCAGGTCGTGCTGATGTTGTTACGTTGTCGCTGCCGCAGCTTGACCGGCTATGCGGCCGCTGAGGATACAGCCGCCGAGGAAGCTGCCTTCCAGCGCCCGCAAGCCGTGCATGCCGCCGCCACCGAAGCCGGCGGCTTCGCCCGCCGCAAACAGGCCGGGTATGGCTGCACCGGCATGGTCGAGCACGCGGCTTTGCAAATCGGTCTGGATGCCGCCGAGGCTCTTGCGGCTGATGATGAATTCGCGCACGGCGATCAGCGGCGCGGCCTTCGGGTCGAGGATCTTCTGGAACTTGCAGGTGCGGATACGGTCGCCCTTCCAGCGCCGCACATAGGCGATGCGCCGCAACTGCTCGTCATTGTGCAAGGCCTGGCCGCGGTCGATCTGCGCATCGTAGGCCTCCACCGTCTGCCGGATGGCGTCGAGGCTCACCGCATCGTCGCCCTGAAGCGCATTCATTTTCTCCACCAGTTCCGGAAGATCGCGGCCGACCACGAAGTCCTCGCAGGAACCGGTCATCTCGTCGTACAGCCATTGGTTGCCGATCAGGATATCGCGCAGGAAGCCGAGCTTCTTCTTGTCGCGAATCGACGGGTTGAACTCGGCGCCCGATACCGCGAGTTCCTTCAGCGCGATGCGTTTGTTCATCAGTTGCCAGGAATACTGCCGTTCCTGTGCGCATACCTGTGCGACCAGGTCGCGGGTGTCGAAGCCCGTCACCAGCGGCATCGGCCCGATGCGCCGGCCCTGCCAGTCGAGCCACAGCGCCGAACGCGGAGGTACCAGCGAGAGGCCGTGGCCGGGCTTCTTCGGCCGTGGATGCCTCACTCCAGCCGCATAGTTCCACATCGAATCGAGATGCGTCAGCTGGCCGCCGGCGGCGCTCACCGCATCGTGCAGTCGGCCGTCTGCATAGCGGTGCGAGCCGTTGAGAATCACTGCGGGCGGCGACCCCCAGTCGCGATGCCAGTGCTGCCGCACACGCTCGATGTTGCCGTTGAAACCGCCGGCCGCCACAATCACGCTGCCGGCGCTCGCCTCGAAGGGCTGCTGATCCGCCTCGCTGACGCCCCTGCAACCGGTGACTGCCCCATTCGACGTCAGCAAACTTTCAACGCGCTGGCCGAAGCGGATCTCGAGCCGTTCGCGCTGCGGGTGGCTTTCCAGTTGAGCAATCAGCCGCAGCGCCAACTCGTGGCCGGTGCCCCAGACGATATGAAAGCGCGGCACGGAATTGCCCGGTGTAAACAGGCCGCGTTCGACCCAGTGCGGCGCGGGAAGGAAGCCGACACCGCGCTCGCGCAGCCAGACACCGACGTCGTCGTGGCAGCGCTGCACATAGGCCTCTGCCCAGGCAAGGGGCCAGCGGTCGTTCGGATCGAGTTCGCCAAAGGCCTTCCAGTCGGCCAGCGCCAGTTCCGGCGTGTCGCGTATGCCGGCGCGCCGCTGCTCGGGGGTGCCGACCAGAAAGATGCCGCCAAAGCTTTCCTTCGCCAGGCCGCCGAAGTTGTCCTCGGTGTCACGCTCGAGCAGCAGCACCCGCCGTCCCGCGTCGAGAAGTTCCAGCGCGGCGCAAATACCCGCTATGCCGCCGCCGATGACGATGACTTCGCTCACGGTCGCTCCTCCTTGTTTTGCGTCGGAGTTTAGCCTGAAATCATTCCAATCCAATCGCGTCGATTGGCGGTCTCACGGAGGCGGCGGCCAAAAGTCGGCGATGGCGAGACGGCGACATCAGCTCGCACTCGCGGGAAAATGGAAAACCTCGGGGGAACCCGCTAAGCTGCACGCTCGTGAGGAGAGCCTGATGCAGATTCGAAGCTTGCTGGGTGTTGGTTTGATGCTTGCCCACGTATGGGCCCTTGCGCAAACAGTCGCCGCGCCGTCGCCGCTGTCGCTCGATGAGGCCCGCGCCCAACGCGTCAGGGGCAAGGCGCTGAAGGGTGAGGCGGAGACCCGGTACGAAGCAGACAAGGCAGCCTGCCAAGCCAAAGTGATCGCCATCAACTGCCTCAGTTCCGCGAAGGAACGACACTCCGCGGCGGTCAGGGAGGCCAAGGCGCTCGAGCAGGCCGGGCGCAAGGCCGAACGCGAAATTCATCGTCTGGAGGTCGAGGCCAAAGCGGCGAAGCGTGCCGCCGAGGCGCCCGCCAACGAGGCCAAGCAGAAGGCGGATGTCGAGCGTTATCACGAGAAGGAAACGCAGCGAGCGGCCGAGCGCGAACTGAGCCGGGCCGAGGAGGCAAAAAAACTCGAGGCCCGTCGCAGCAAGGCCGCGGCCGAGCGCGCGGCGCAGCAGCAGAAGCTTGCGGCGCGCAGCCAGGAGGATGCGAAGCGGGCCGAAAAGGCGCCGGGCAACGCCAGCAAGAAGGCGGAACGGGAACGGCAGCATGCCGAGCGCGTGAAGAAAATCGACGAACGGGCACGTCAGTATGCCGATCTGCTAAAGCGGCGGGAGGCAGAGGCGGCCGCCAAGCAGGCCGCTATGGCCGCTGCAGCAGCCAAGTAGGCGCGTCAGAGCCCTCAAGAGACGATCGCCGCAACCGATTTTGCCGATGTTTGCGGAGCCACGGTACCGGGTCCGGAAAGTCGGCGCTGGCGATACGGCGACCACGTGCCGGGCGCGGGGTAAGATGGTTTTCCTACGCGCTACCCTTGGCTAGCGCGGACAGCATTCCGACCACACAGGAGCCCGACATGAGTCGCAGCGTTCTAGACGAAGCCCATATTCACTCTGCCATCCGCCAGACCATAACGGACAACAACGCCGACATCGTGAGCGAAGTTCAGGCTGCCATCTCCGGCAACAAGGTGGTCGTGGTCGGCATGGCGCAAAACCCTTTTCCGCGCATGGCGCGCAAGGCGCTCGATGCGCTCGGCACGCCCTACCAGTACCTCGAGTACGGAAGCTATCTCAGCCAGTGGCGGCGCCGCAACGCGCTCAAGATGTGGACCGGCTGGCCCACCTTTCCCATGGTATTTGTGAACGGCACCCTGGTCGGCGGCACCAGCGAATTGCGCCGGCTGATCGACAGCGGCGAATTCGCTCGCATGGTGGCCGCTTAGCTCGACAGACGCTGCCGCTTATCCGCCCAGCGCAGCGGCCCCCGCGGCTGCGACAACTCCGTCTTCGGACGACTTGACGCCGGAAACGCCGATCGCGCCGACATAAACCCCTTCGCAGATCAGGGGCACGCCGCCCTCGAGACAGATTACGTCGGGCATGGTCATGAAGACCGGGCGGCCCTGCAGTACCGCGTCCTCGAATGCCTTGGTGGGGCGCTTGAAGAGAATGGCTGTTCGGGCTTTCTGTTCGGCGATGCGCACGGAACCCTTCTGGGTCCCGTCCATGCGCTCCAGCGAGATCAGGTGGCCACCGTCATCGACTACGGTAATGACCACGTTCCAGTTGTTTTCCGCAGCCGCACGCCGGGCGGCGAGGGTGATGCGCTGTGCGTCTTCGAGAGTAAGCATGCGGGGCTCCAGTGTGAGTAAGTCAGTAGCGAATCGGTGTCGAAAGAACGGCCATCGTGACGCGGGCCACGCACACCAGCTTGTCCGCCTCATCGTGAATGCGCACATCCCAGACATGGCTGCTGCGCCCCAGGTGCAAGGGACGCGCCACGCCGAAGACCCAGCCGCTTTCGACGGCGCGGACATGGTTGGCATTGATTTCCTGGCCGACGCAGTGAAACTTTTCCGGATCGACGACAAACGCGGCCGCCCACGAACTCAGGGTTTCGGCCAGCACCATCGAGACACCTCCGTGCAGGACACCGGCCGGCTGCCGGGTGCGCTGATCGACGGGCATGCGCGCCTTGAGATAGTCGTCGCCGGCCTCGATCAGCTCGATGCCGAGATGGCCGTTGGCGCAGCCTTGGCCGCGCCGGTTCGCTTCGTCGAGAGGAAAAGAGGTGTGCCAGATCGCCATGACGGATGTGCGGGGAAAGTTTGATTGACTGATCGTTCAATCATTCACCAATAACTATACCGTACCGAGGCGTTGCCCAGTCCCGATCTGAACCTTCCAGCCGAACTGCTATCCTAAGTTGTCCGTGTCCAGAATCGGGACCCATCATGTGGCAACGAATACTGCTCTTGTCCTCTGCACTGATCGTCGCGGCTT
>JBIJDI010000274.1:0-4201 GCA_044344235.1 Sulfuritalea sp.
AGGCCATGGGCTTCGCCAGTTTCGAGGCCCTGCTCGAAGAGCTGGACGACCACCGCGCCACCGTGTCGCGTCACTTCGAACAGGTTTTTGCCGATCCGAATCATGGCCAGCATGCCTTGGCCGCGCTGTGGCACGACGCCGGCGGCGAGGCCCAGGAAGACAGCTTCGAGCGCCTCGGCTACCGCAATCCGCCGGCCGCCGCACAGCGCATGGCGGCGTTGCGTGGCGGGCCGCTGTACCAGCAGATGTCGCAGGACATTCGCGGTCGTTTCGACGTGCTGGTGCCGCGCCTGATCGAAGCCGCGGCGGCGCTTCCGAACCCGGATGAAACCTTGTCACGCGGCGTCGATCTGCTCGAATCTATTTCACGGCGCGCAGCGTACCTGGCCTTGCTGCAGCAGTATCCGCAGGCGCTGCAAAAGGTGGCGCAACTGGTCAGTAGTTCGAGCTGGGCGGCGGCTTATCTGCAACGCCATCCGATCCTGCTCGATGAGTTGCTCGATCCGCGCCTGCTCGATGCCGTGCCTGACTGGCAAGCCTTTCGCGCCCAGTTGTCGACCCTGCTGGAAGAGCAGGAGCCCGATACCGAACGGCAGATGGACACCCTGCGCGAAGTGCACCACGCCCAGGTATTCCGCTTGCTGACGCAGGACATCGCCGGCCTGCTGACCGTGGAAAAGCTGGCCGACCACCTTTCCGAACTCGCCGACATCCTGCTCGACACCGCGATCGACCGGGCCTGGAAGAAGATGCCGAAGCGCCACTGTGAAGCGCCCCATTTCGCGGTCATCAGCTACGGCAAGCTGGGCGGCAAGGAACTGGGCTATGCCTCCGATCTCGATCTGGTATTCCTGTTCGACGATCCGGCGCCCGAGGCCGGCGAGAATTACGGACGGCTGGGGACGCGGCTGAATACCTGGCTGTCGGCGCAGACCTCGGCCGGACAGTTGTTCGAAACCGATCTACGCTTGCGGCCCAACGGTGACTCCGGCCTGGTGGTCAGCTCGATCGAGGCCTTCCGCAAGTACCAGCTCGAATCGGCCTGGGTCTGGGAACACCAGGCTCTGACGCGCGCCCGTTTTTCGGCAGGGGATCGCGCGGTGGGCGACGCCTTCGAGCGGATTCGCTGCGAGGTATTGAGGCAGAAGCGCGATCTCGCCAAGCTGCGCGAGGAAGTGCTGGCGATGCGGCAGAAGATGGTCGACGCACATGGCACCAAGGGTGACGAGCGCGAACGCATCTTCGACCTCAAGCATGATCCCGGCGGACTGGTCGACGTCGAGTTCATCGTCCAGTACCTGGTGCTTGGCTATTCGCACCTGCATCCCGAACTTACCGGCAATCTGGGCAATATTGCGCTGCTGAAGATCGCAGGCGGTCTTGGCCTGATTCCGGCGAATATCGCCGAAGAAGTTCGCAATGCCTACCGCGACTATCGTCGCATGCAGCACGCCCTGCGCCTGAATGGCGCCCGGCCGCGCGTGGCTCCCGAACTGGTGCAGCAGCGCGTCGATGCCGTGCGCGAACTGTGGTGCGTGGTTTTTGAAACTTGATCGTATTCCAGGAGTGATTCATGCCCGTCAACTACGCTACCCCCGCCCCTGAAGCCTTGTTCCCGGTTGCCGGCGTTCGTCTCGGCACGGCGGAGGCGGGCATACGCAAGAAGAACCGGCGCGATCTGACGCTGATCGAGTTCGCGCCGGGCAGCCACGCTGCCGGCGTGTTCACGCAGAATCGCTGTTGCGCTGCGCCGGTCACCTTGTGCCGGGAACATCTGGCGACCGACGGCAGCATTCGTGCGCTGGTGATCAACACCGGCATCGCCAACGCCGCCACGGGCGAGCAGGGCATGCGTGCCGCGCGCGACACCTGCGACGCCGTGGCACGCATGCTCGGCTGCAAGGCCGACGAGGTGCTGCCGTTCTCGACCGGCGTGATCCTCGAACACCTGCCGGTTGATCGCCTGATCGCCGGCCTGCCGGCGGCGCAAGCCGACCTGGCCGCCGATCACTGGCACGCCGCGGCTCACGCGATCATGACCACGGATACCGTGGCCAAGGCCGCCAGCCGCCGTGTCACCAGCGCCGATTGTCAATTCACCGTCACCGGCATCAGCAAGGGCGCCGGCATGATCCGCCCCAACATGGCGACCATGCTCGGCTTCGTCGCCACCGACGCCGGTATTGCACCGGCCTTGTTGCAGAAGCTGGCCAAGGATGCCGCCGATGCCTCGTTCAACTGCATCACCGTGGACGGCGACACATCGACCAACGATTCCTTCGTCGTCATCGCCACCGGCGCATCCGGCTGCATGATCGACAGCGAGGCCTCGCCGCACTGGCCGGCGGTGCGCGATGCGGTGATCGGTGTGGCACGGGAACTGGCGCAGGCCATTGTGCGCGACGGCGAGGGTGCGACCAAGTTCATCACCCTGAAAGTCGGCGGTGGCGATACGGCGGCGGAGTGCCGCCAGGTGGCCTACGCGATCGGCCACTCGCCGCTGGTGAAGACCGCCTTCTTCGCTTCCGATCCGAATCTCGGCCGGATTCTGGCGGCGATCGGCTATGCCGGTATTCCCGACCTGAATGCGGCCGGCGTGCGCGTCTGGCTGGGCAGTGGTGCTGAGGAAGTGCTGGTTTCGGAGAACGGCGGCCGGGCCGACAGCTATCGTGAGGAAGACGGCTCGCGCATCATGCAGGCCGCCGAAATTACCGTGCGCGTCGATCTGGGTCGGGGCGTTGCGCAAGCCACCGTCTGGACTTGCGATCTTTCGTACGACTACGTCAAGATCAACGCCGACTACCGGTCCTGATGTTCCTGCTGAGTTGGCCCTCAAGAGCCATCTTGCGCAGCTACGTTACGCTCTCCGCCGCCGAGTCGAGGACAAAGCGGTTGCGGCCGGTGTGTTTGGCTTTGTAGAGCGCGCCGTCGGCCGAGGAGATGAGGCTTTCCCGTGTCATGTCGGGTTGCGGAAGTGAAGTGGCGATACCGATGCTCAGCGACACGTGACCGCCTTCTCCGCCGCTATGGGGAATGGCCAGTTCGGCGACGCGCTCGAGAATTCGATTGGCGACGATGCTGGCTCCCATTGCATCCGTTGCGGACAGGATCACGGCAAACTCCTCGCCGCCGTAACGGGCGACCAGATCGCCCGGGCGAAGCACCACTTCCTCGAGCACCTTGGCAATTTGCTGCAGGCAGTGGTCGCCGGCCTGATGCCCGTAGGTATCGTTGAAGCGCTTGAAGTGATCGACATCGATCATCAGCAGCGACAAGGTACGCAGGTCGCGACGCTCGCGCTTCCACTCGTTGCCCAGTTTTTCGTCAAAGCTGCGGCGGTTGGCGATTCCCGTCAGTCCGTCGCGGGTGGCCAATTGTTCAAGCGCGGTCTGCGCCCGGCGGTGATCGGTCATGTCGCGCAGGGTTTCAATGACAGCCAGCAGCTTTCCGTCGGCGTCATAGATGGGGCCGGCGTCGATGGCGAGATAGAGTTCGGTGCCGAGGCAGGGCATGATGCACCAGTTTTCCGCGTGGATGCCGAAAGCCGGGCCGGTGGGATCGTTGTGGGCGACGTAGAGCGCCTCGACTTCTTCCATGCGGCCTTGCACCAGCAGATCAGCGAGGCAGGGCCGGGGTGAATCGTAAAAGGCGCGCCAATGCTCGCGGGTGCCGATGAGTTCGGCCGCCGGTACGCCGGTCAGTCGTTCGCAAGCCTTGTTCCAGATCAGCACATTGCAGTCGGCGTCGAGCACGAAGGTCGGCACCACCAGATGCTGGACCAGGTTGACCGCGAAACTCTGGCCGAGATCGACTTCGCCGCCCGCCGCCGGCTTCCCTGTTCTATTTGCTGCCATCACTCCCCCGGAACTGCCTTGTCCAATCGTTCATTCTAGCAACTTCCATCTCGGCTAAGATGCTCGCTTCAAACCGCCGCCGGGGGTGCAGCTTTCGATCGCATCGGCGCGCATGTATCCACGTGGAAGGGAAAGCGAAATCATGAGTGAGCAGCAGGTGCGATTCGAGCGGGCCATGACGCTCTTTGACGCCGCCAATGCGGAAGACCCCAATCAGGAGGAAGGCCAGCCGAAGGAGCTTCTCTACGCCAAGCGCATGTCTGACATGCTTCAGCGCTTCGCGCCAGATGCATCGGAGGCGGTGAAACTTGCGGTCCGGGCGCAGCACATCCGGCGCTGGACTGTGC
>JBIJDI010000275.1:0-4200 GCA_044344235.1 Sulfuritalea sp.
CCAGGCCGGGCTGCTGCCGGGCGATAGCTGGCAGCGGGCGCAGGCGATGTCGCTCTTTGCCTGGATGAACAACACGGTGCATCCGACCTTCACGCATATCTTCCGCCCGACAAAGTTCGCCGCGAGCGAAGCCGCCCAGGCGGATGTCAGGAACACCGCCGTCGCGGCGTTCCGCGAGTGCCTGGAACGCATCCAGACGCTGACGCAGGCGGCCGGCCCCTTCCTGCTCGGCGACCGGCTTTCCTTCGTCGATGCCTATGCGCTGACATTCCTTCGCTGGGGCGGGCTCGGCGGCATCGATCCGGCCTCGCTGCCGGCCTATCAGGCCTATGTCGCCCGCGTCGCGGCGCAGCCGCCGGTCGCGGCGGCGATGGTGCGCGAAGGCATCAACCTCGACACCTACAAGGCGAAATAGGCCGCGGTCGATGGCGATGAGCGCAGGCGGCGCATGAGCCTGTTCGACACCTCGTATGCCGCGCGGCGCGTCGCCGTCAGCGGCACCGAGATTCACCTGCGGCTGCGGCCCAACCCGGGCAAGCCGGCGCTGCTGTTGCTGCACGGCTACCCGGAGACGCATGCCATGTGGCACACGCTGGCGCCGCTGCTCGCCGCCGACTTCGCGCTGGTGATCCCGGACCTGCGCGGCTACGGCGATTCGGGCAAGCCGCCGTCGCTGTCCGACGCGGCCAATCAGTCGAAGCGGGCGATGGCGCAGGACATGGCAGAGCTGATGACGGCGCTCGGCCATGAGCGCTTTCACGTCGCCGGGCACGATCGCGGCGCGCGGGTGGCGCATCGCCTGTGCCTCGACCACGAGGCGCGCGTCGCCAGTGTCTGCATCATGGACATCGCGCCGACGCTGACCACTTTCGCCCTGACTGACCAGGCGCTGGCCACGGTGTATTTCCACTGGTTCTTCCTGATCCAGGCCGCGCCGCTGCCCGAGCGCATGATCGCGGCCGATCCGGCCTCCTGGCTCAAGGGCTGTTTGTCGCGCTGGAGCATGGGCAACGAGGCGGCGTTTGCGGCCGAGGCGGTAGGCGAATTCGTCCGCTGCTTTTCCGACCCGGACGCGATCCGCGCCAGTTGCGACGATTACCGCGCCGCCGCCGGCATTGACCTGCGGCACGACGAGACCGAAGCGCAGCAGCGCATCAATGTGCCGCTGCTGGTGTTGTGGGGCGCGCGCGGCTTCGTCGGCCGCACCTACGACGTGCTGGCCCTGTGGCGCGAAAAGGCCCGCGACGTGCGCGGCCGGGGTCTCGATTGCGGCCACTTCCTGCCCGAGGAATTGCCGTCCGAGGTGGCCGGCGCGATGCGGTATTTCTATGCAGGGATCGGCGCCGCGGGCTGAGCGGCGATTCGTTTCAGGCTGGCTGGATTGGGTGATCGGCAGCCTGAACAACTCCTCGCCGCCGCTTGTGCGAAAATAACATATTTGTTAAGCTTCGCCCGTGGACTACACGATCGATTACTACAGCGACGCGGTGCAGGAGCAGATACTGGAACTGCCCGATACACTCGCGGCGCGGTACATCGTGCTGACGCGGCGGATGATTGCTCTTGGCCCGAATATCGGAGAGCCTCATACCAAGGCCTTTGGCGATGGGCTCTTCGAACTCCGACTCAAAGGCGCTGAAGGCATCGCCCGCGTGTTTTTTTGCACGTTCGTCGGAAAGCGCATCGTCATGCTTCACAGCTTCATCAAGAAATCCGAACGCACGCCCACGCGTGAACTCGATGTTGCCGTAACCCGTATGAAGGAGCTCAAACGTGAAAATACATGATCAACTGGTAAAGAAGCTAATGCGCCGTCCCGGTGTGCGGGCCGAGGTCGAACGTATCGAGCGCGACGAAAGCCCTCTGCTCGACGCATTGCTCAAGGCACGCCAAGAGGCCTGTCTGACGCAGGCGCAGGTTGCTGAGCTCATGGGAACGCAGGCGCCGGCGGTGGCTCGGCTCGAACGCTCATTGGCGACCGGCAAGCATTCCCCCTCGATCGCCACCCTTCGCAAATACGTCAAGGCATGCGGCAAGAGCCTCGTCTTACGCGTTACATAATCGCCGTACCACCAGCGCCGACTCTTCAAGCCTTACTGAACTGCTCCTTCAGTCTCTCCACTGCCTCGCGCTCGCCGCGCACGCGCAGGAAGGCGCCATCCTCGTCGGCGCGCTCGTCCAGCACTTCGCAGTTCGCAAAGATCTGGCCGCGCTGTTGCTGGGCCGACCAGGGCAGGAAGATCTCGGCCTCGAGCTGATCCTGCCGGAAAAATGCCACGATCGCCTCGCGCAGCAAGGCCACATCATCGGCGCGGCGCGCGCTCATGACGATGCAATCGGCGTAGGCGGCGCGCAGTGCGGCTTCGCGTTCGGCTTGTGCCGCGGCATCGCCCACGTGATCTATCTTGTTGAAGACGCGGATGCGCGGCACGTCCTGCGCGCCGATCTCCTTGAGCACCTTGTCGGTGACCGCCAGCTGGCGCTCGAAGCCGGGATCACTGGCGTCGATGACGTGCAGCAGCAGCGAGGCATCGAGCGCCTCTTCAAGCGTTGATTTGAACGAGGCGACCAGCCCGTGCGGCAGGTTCTTGATGAAGCCGACGGTGTCGCTGATCAGCACGCGCGGCCGGCTTTCGGGCTGCAGGGCGCGCACGGTGGTGTCGAGCGTGGCGAACAGCTTGTTTTCGACCAGTACGTCGCTGCCGGTCAGCGCCCGCATCAGCGTGGACTTGCCAGCATTGGTGTAGCCGACCAGCGCCACGGTGGCGAGGCCCTGACGCCCCTGCCGGCGCGAGCGCTGGGTCTTGCGCTCGACATCCATCGCGTCGATCTCTTTCTGCAGTTCGGCGATGTGGTCGCGGATCTTGCGCTTGTCCAGCTCGGTGTGCGATTCGCCGGCACCGCGGCCGCCGGTGCCGCTACGCTGGCGGCCTTGCGGCCCGGCGAGCTTGGCGGCTTCCCTCAGGCGCGGCGCCATGTAGCCCAGCCGCGCGATCTCGACCTGCGCACGCGCGGCCCGCGACGTGGCGTGGCGGTGGAAGATTTCGAGGATGACCATGGTGCGGTCCATCACCTCGCAGCCGACTTCCTTTTCCAGGTCGCGCGCCTGCGAGGGCGAGATTTCATGGTCGACGAAAACCGCGTCGATCTTGCCGGCGTCGGGATCGGCGGCGGCGTGGAGCGGCTGCTCGAAGGTGCCGGGCGCGGGTTCGCTGTCGACGAAGGCGCGCATTTCCTCGCGCTTGCCTTTGCCGAGGTAGGCCGTAGCGTCGAAGCTGGAGCGCTTCTGGGTGAATGTGGCAGTGATCTGGTAGCCCAGGGTCTTGGCCAAATCGCGCAGCTCGGCGAGCGAGGCCTCGAACTCGAGGTCACTTACTTTCGGCAGTTGCACGGCCGCGACGATGGCGTATCGGGGCTTTTCTTTGACTTCTTTGCGCATGCGGGGAGGGTTATTTCTTGGATGGGCGAAGGTGGAGTGTACCCGTCAATGCGTCGGGCACTCTCTCAATGCGCGGGCGGCGGGCCGGAGTCGCCGGGCTTCTGCGCCGGATTGGGGCACTGGCCCCGCCTTTCCAGCCAGGAGGCGACGTTGCCGGCCACCACCACGCTGCCGGTAATCACCGCCGAGGCCGCCGATACCACGCCGGCCGCGACCAGCCCCGCAACGCAGCCTTCGTCGCGGCAGCCCATCAGGCTTCCCATCTGGTAGGGCTGCATGGTCATCCTGCGTTCGTAGACGCCGCACTTCTCGTCTTAGCGGACGGTGGTCTCGGGCAGATAGACGCAGCCGCCGAGAAACAGCAGCGCGTGGGCAGGGCCGGGCAGCGGGCGGGCGAGGCGATTCATCCCGCTAGCCCGCAATCCCGTCGTAGATCAGCTTGGTTCCCGCCGCCAGCAGCGTCCAGGCCGTGACGCGGTTGAAGCCGCGCATGTCGACGGCGTGCAGCAGGCGGTAGCCGACGAAGTAGCCGAACGGGATCGCCGGCGCCAGCAGCAGCGACACGCCGAGATTGGACGGATCGAGCAGGCCGAGCTGGGCATAGGGGCCGAGCTTGGAGAAATTCACCACCGAAAAGAAGATCACCGTGGTGCCGACCAGGCGCATCTTGTCCATGTTCTGCGGCATCAGGTATTGCATGATCGGCGGGCCGCCGGCATGCGAGACGAAGCTGGTGAAGCCGGACAGCGCGCTCCAGAAAA
>JBIJDI010000276.1:0-4166 GCA_044344235.1 Sulfuritalea sp.
GCAACTCCTGCGTCATGCGCGCTTCGACGTCGATCTCGCTGAAAACGGCAGCGTGGCCCTGGAACGGCTGCGGGCGCACGACTATGCCCTGGTGCTGATGGACATGCAGATGCCGTTGATGGACGGCATTGAAGCCACGCACGAACTGCGCCGCATCCTCAGGCTGGCCGACCTGCCTGTGGTCGCGATGACCGCCAACGTCCTGGCAATCGATCGCCAGCGTTGCCTGGACGCGGGCATGAATGATTTCCTCCCCAAGCCGATCGAGCCGGAACTGCTCTGGCAGACCCTGCTGAAATGGATACGGCCCCTCCATGCTCCCGTGCCAATGCCGGCGGCAATCAGCAATCCGGGCGCCGTGTCGCCGGCGCCGACTTTTGACCTGGATATTCCCGGCATCGACTCCGGCCCGGCGCTACGGCGCATGCTAGGCAGCAGGGAACTCTATTTCGCCACCCTGCGCAAGTTCTGCAAGCTTCAGGAGAACATGGGCGCAGCGATGCGCGCAGCGCTCGACGCCGATGACCGTGAGACCGCCCAACGCCAGGCCCATACGCTGAAGGGGGTTGCCGCCAGCATCGGCGCCAACACCCTGGCCGACGAGGCGGCCGCACTGGAAAATGCCTTGGCCGAGAGCACCCCACGGGCCGACGTCGATGAACGCATCGGCGTCATCGACGCCCAACTGCGTGAACTGATCGCAGCCGTGCTCGCCAAGGTCCCGGCGCCGCCCGCTGCTGCCTTTGCAGGTGCTGCCGCCGGTGCCGCGGCTGCCGACGAACTGGAGCGGCTGCTGGATGAAAGCAACCCGGAAGCCATGGCCTGGCTCGACCGCAATGCCGGCGCCTTGCTGGGCTTTCTCCCGGCGGCACGTTTGACCGAAATCGAGGCGGCAGTGCGTGCCTGCGATCTCGACGATGCCTTGCGTCTCTTGCGGGAAGCCCGCGCCAAGGAGGACTTCGCATGACCACGGTCCACTCGCAAAGCGCGGACGAAGCGCGCGACACAGTGCTGGTGATTGACGACAGCCCGGAGATTCTCGGCATCGTGAACGAACTGCTCAAATCGGACTATCGTCTCAAGGCCGCCAATGGCGGCGAAAAAGGCCTGCGCCTGGCGGCCGCCGAACCGAAGCCGGACATCATCCTGCTCGACATCATGATGCCGGACCTGAGCGGCCACGAAGTCTGCCGCCGGCTCAAAGCCGACCGTGCGACGCGCGACATCCCGGTGATATTCCTCACCGCAATGAACAATGAGGCCGACGAAGAAACCGGCTTTGCGCTCGGCGCCGTCGACTACATCGCCAAACCGATCAGTGGCCCCATCCTGCGGGCAAGAGTGAAGACACAGTTGATCATGAAGCGCGCCGCCGACTTCATCAAGGACAAGAACGTGTTTCTGGTCGGCGAAGTTTCCAAAAGAGCCAGAGAGATGGAATTTTCCCAGGACGTAACCATCCTCGCCCTGGCCTCGCTGGCAGAAACGCGCGACAACGAGACCGGCAACCATCTGCGCCGCACCCAGCACTACGTGCGGGTGCTGGCCGAGCACCTGCAGCGGCATCCGCATTTTTCGCTTGCGCTGACGCGCACCAATATCGAAATCATCTGCAAGTCGGCGCCATTGCATGACATCGGCAAGGTCGGCATTCCCGACCAGATTCTGCTCAAGCCGGGACGGCTGACGGCAGAGGAGTTCGAGGTGATGAAGACCCATACCACGCTGGGCAGGGAAGCCATTGAAAAGGCCGAGCAGGAAGTGGGGCGCAGCGCGCCCTTCCTCGCCTTTGCCAAGGAGATCGCCTGCAGCCACCAGGAAAAGTGGGACGGCAGCGGCTACCCGGAAGGCCTCGCTGGAGACCACATTCCCATTGCGGCCCGATTGATGGCGGTAGCGGATGTCTACGATGCACTGATCAGCGCGCGCCCATACAAGGCGCCAATGACCCATGAAGAGGCAAGCACTATCATCGCCGAGGGGCGAGGCACACATTTCGACCCTGATATTGTCGATGCCTTTCTCCACCTTCGCCATGAATTCAGGAACATCGCCGAGCGCTTCCGTGATGGTGTCGCTCAACTCCCGGGAGCAGCCGCATGAAAAAAGTATTGATCGTCGACGATCATCCCTCGATTCGCAAAATGATCAGGCTCGCCCTGAGCGCCCGTTTTGATCTCGAGGAGGCCGGCAATGCGGATGTCGCTTACACGCAGATACTGGCCGAGCGTCCCGACGGCATCGTGCTCGACGTGATGATGCCGGGCAGCATGAACGGCTTCCAGCTCTGCGAGCGCATCAAGCGTGAGCCCGCGCTGGCGCCCATGCATGTCGTGCTCATCACCGCCTGCGGACAGATCGAAGACCAGGAGCTTGGCAGAGCGGTCGGTGCCGACGCCTACTTTGTCAAGCCCTTCAGCCCCTTGGCGCTGGCGCGTCATCTGGGTGAGGCATTGCGAGTCGGACCGGACGGGAGGGCGATATGAGTCAGTCACCGATCGAGGCAGCCTGGCGGCACTGTCCCTGGGGCATGGCGGTCATCGCGGCAGACGGCACTGTATCCGCGTTCAATGCCGCCTATGGCGAACGCCTGGGTCTCGCACCGGATGATCTGCTTGGGAAACGCGAGGCGGATCTTGATGCGCTGACAGCGCCGATGGCTCGGGATCACCGCCGGGTAGAAGTGCTGCAGGATGACGTGCGCGCCGTTCATTTCCTGGGCGATGCCTCGCGTACGGAAGGCAACGTCAGGCATCTGGCGAGCATCGCCGAGATGCTGCGCGAACCGATGGCCAGTATCTACGGTTTCGCCGAGCTTTTGCTTACGCAGAACTACGACGAAGAAACCAGGCGCGACCTGACGTCCACGCTGATGGAGCAGGTCGATGTGATGTCGAACATCATCAACAACGGGCTCGATACCCGTGTCAACGCACCCGCTACAGCCCTCGCCCAACAGTCGGCGCTGACGATACGGCGTCTTGCAGGAGACCCCGCATGAGAACGCGCCCCCGTTATCTCCCCATCATTGAAGCCGAAGCCGGCATGGTGCTCGGTACGCCGGTACGCGTGGCCAGTCATAACCAGGTGCGCTTCTCGCTGCCTGCCGGACACACGCTGACCGATGACAATCTTCACCAGCTGAATGCACATCGTGCCGAGTTCATCTTTATTGCCGAGCCGGACAGACGCTCCGACGAAGAAGTCGCCGTCGATGCGGCCCAGGCGGCCCACCGCGTGATGGTGATCTTTTCCGTCGCCGACCTGTCCGACCCCACCATGGCCGCCCTGTTCGACCAGGTGCTGGGCTACCGGAGCGCATGATGACGGAACCCGAAATCACTCGCGACGTAGTCATCGAGCACAGCAATTCGTTGCCCGCCTTTCCGCTTGTCATCAGACAGATCATTGCCACGATCGACGACCCCGAAGCCAGCACCGAGATGCTGGCCGGCCACATCAGGCACGATCCTGTCATTGCTGCGCGAGTGCTGTCGCTGGCCAACGCGGCGGCGACAGGCACAAGGCGTCAGACGTCGACGCATGACATATTTACGGCGGCGTCGCTGATCGGCATGAACCGCGTGCGCGAGATGGCCCTGCTCGCTGGCGTGTCGGGGTTTGTAGCCGACATGGCTCCTCCCGGCATGACCGCCACATTCTGGCAGCATAGCGTTGCCGTAGGTGTGTGCAGCGAAGAGATTGCTCTCCATACGGCCGCGCCGGCCTCCGCTTCGGCTGCGCTGATTGCCGGCCTGTTGCACGACGTCGGCCAGCTCTGGCTCTACCGCTTCAATGCGGACAGATTCAGCGAAGCGTGGCCCCATGCCCTGGCCCACGGTATCGCCATCGAACAGGCCGAACGCGAATGCTTCGGCGTCGATCACACTGTCATCGGCGCCTGGTTGGCCGAACACTGGACGCTGCCGGCCGGCATCGTCGCGGCAATTCGCGGCCACCATGCGCCCGAACTGGCCCTGGGTGAGCCGCTGGTGCCCGTGGTGCATGTCGCCGAGGTGGTCTCCAACGCGCTCGACCTGACGGGGCGCGAGGAAAACCACGTCACCTCGATCTCCAGCGCCGCCTGCAGCGCGCTCGGCCTCACCTGGGACGAAAGCGCGCGCGCGCTGTTCGGCCGCGTGGAGGCGCGCAGCCGCCATGCCAAC
>JBIJDI010000277.1:0-4152 GCA_044344235.1 Sulfuritalea sp.
TCATAGTTGTTTGGCCAGCGTGTGGCCAACGGACCTAACTTTTCACCCTAGCTACAGAAAGTCCGGTTTTGACGGAAGTTGATGCAACATATTGATTGGGTATAGGAAACGTATTAGTCGGGGTCGGGGCACGGAGTGCCGTTTTGCCCAGATGCGCCCTTAGCAGGGGCGTGCCTTCGACCACTCGGCCACGTCTCCGAAAACGGCGATGAACTTTTGGTTCACGGCTGTTTGCAGGGGGCGGAGTATACCCGAATCGACCTGCGCTGTTGGCAAATGCGCGGAAGCATCCCGGCGCCCCCGCGGGCGCTTCTCAGCCGCGTAGGCTGATCTGCGTCCAGCCGCGCCGGGCGGCAATTTGAGCCAGTGTTGCATCGGCGTCGACGGCCACCGGATGCGAGACCTTTTCCAGCAGCGGCAGGTCGTTGTGCGAATCGCTGTAGAACCAACTTTGCTCGAAGCTGCCGAGCCACAGGCCGAGCGATTCGAGCCAGGCGTCGACGCGCACGATCTTGCCCTCGCGAAAAGACGGCGTGCCGCGCGGCCGGCCGGTGAAGCGGCCATTCTCTTGTGCGGGGATGGTGGCGATCAGGTGCGGCACATTGAACTCGTGCGCGATCGGCCCGGTGACGAAGCTGTTGGTGGCGGTGACGATGGCGAGCAGGTCGCCCGCTTTGGCGTGGCGGGCAACAAGCTCGCGCGCGGCACTGCTGATCAGCGGCTGGATGCGCGTGGCGACGAACTCCTTGTGCCAGGTGTCGAGTTCTTCGCGGGGATGGCGCGACAGCGGGGCGAGCTGAAAATCGAGGAAGGCATGGATGTCCAGCGTGCCGGCCTTGTACTGCTCGAAGAATTCGATGTTGCGGG
The DNA here is from genome assembly GCA_044344235.1 of Sulfuritalea sp. Taxonomy (GTDB): domain Bacteria; phylum Pseudomonadota; class Gammaproteobacteria; order Burkholderiales; family Rhodocyclaceae; genus Sulfuritalea. The sequence continues at coordinate 868 of JBIJDI010000277.1, forward strand.
CTTCGTGCACTTCGCGATCGAGCACGCCCTTGCTGATCAGGAATTGCGCCCACTCGAAATCCGAGTCGCCGGACAGCAGTGTGTTGTCGAGGTCGAACAGGGCGAGGTTCATGACGGGTCGGAATCCTTGTCGAGATCAAGTGAGGTCTGCATCAGTTCGCGCAGCAGGGGCAAGGTGGGCGGTCGTTTTTGTTCGAGCGAGGCGCGGTCCAGGCTGTTGAGCACCGCCATCAGCGAGGGCAGGTCGCGGCGGCCGTGGCGCAGCAGGTAGTGCACCACGCCGGCATCCATCAGCATGCCGCGCTCGATGGCGTGGCGTCGCAGTGCTGCGGCCTTTTCGTCGTCGGACAGCGACTGGATTTCGTAGATCAGGGTCTGGCCGATGCGGGTGCGCAGATCCTCGCGAAGTCCCAGTCGCAGCGGCGGCTCGTTGCCGGCAAGCAGCAGGGCCAGGCCGAGAAAGCGCGTGGCATTGAAGGCGCGGAAGAGGGCGACTTGCGCCTCGGCGCCGAGCGCCTGCACATCGTCGATCACCAGCAGGGTGCCAGGGGCCAGCGTCAGGTCGGCGCCGACTTCCGCACCGGGCAGGAATACCAGCGGACGCGGTCCACGCGCGGCTTCCGTGGTGGCCGCTAGCAGGTGGCTTTTGCCGCAACCTTCGGGGCCCCAGAGGTACAGCGCCTCGAAGCTGCGGGTGTCGCACAGGTCGCGCAGGCGCGTCATCAGTTCCGCATTGGCACCGACGACGAAGTTGTCGAGGGTGGGCAACTGCTCGGGCTTGAGATCAAGCAGCATCTGCCGCTGCGGCGGGCTCATCGCGTTTTCCAACTATTGACCTTGATAGAAGCGGCTGGCGAGATACAGCGTGCGTACTTCACGCAGGCCGACGAGCAGCGCCGCCGACGCGGGCAGCGCGGCGAGGATGCCGAAGAAGCCGAAGAGCTGGCCGAAGGCCATGAGGGCGAAGATCACCGCCAGCGGGTGAAGGCCGATGCGTTCGCCAACCAAAAATGGAGTGAGCAGGAAGCTTTCCAGCACCTGCCCGATGCCATACACGATCAGTACAGCGACTATCGGTCCCCAGCCGGCGAACTGCAGCGTGGCAACCAGCAACGCCAGGATCAGGCCGGTGGCATAACCCAGATAGGGAATGAATATCAGCAGGCCGGTGACGACGCCGATGGACAGTGCCGATGGAATCCCCGCCAGCCACAGCGCCAGGCAGTAGTACGCGGCGAGGATCGCCATAACCAGGATCTGGCCGCGCAGGTACTGCGAGAGCACATCATCGATGTCGTTGGCGACGCTGATCAGCTTGCCATGCCAGGTGCGCGGAACGGCGTTGCCCAGCCGTGCCAGCATTCCGTGCCAGTCGAGCAGCAGGTAGAACAGCACCACCGGGGCCAGCATCAGATTCACGGCGAGACCGACCAGCGCCACGCCGCCAATCCTTAGCGAACTGTAGATGCGTTCAAGGATGATTTGTACGGTATCCCAGTTGCCCGTGGCGAGTTTCTGCAGCGAGGCGGAATCAAAGCGCAGCCGAAGTCCGAAGTTGTCGCGCAGCCAGGGTGCGAGTTTCGTGTTGGCCAGTTTCAGCGCCTCGGGCGCGCGTGCCGCAAGCACCGCGGCTTCCTCGTAAAGCAGCGGCAGGATGATGAGGATCAGACCGGCGGCCAGGGCGGCCAGCGCCAGCATGACGAGCACCACGGCGAGCATGCGCGGCACGCCCCAGCCCGTGACGCGGTCGGTCACCGGGTTGCAGATATAGGCGAAAATACCCGCCAGCAGAAAGGGCGTGAGAATCGGCGACAACGCATAGAGCAGCGCGAGGATCGCCAGCCCGGCCGCTATCCACAGGGTGGTTTGCAGGCGGTCGTTGCTGCGGGCATCGGGTGGCGAGGTCATTTCCGGTAAAATTTGCGGGTTCGCGCTGTTGGGTTGACAAGCTTGGCAGCGCAGATTATCGCCGATCCGGCGGCAAACGCGTTCCCGTCATTCATTCCAAGGACTTGATCTTGACTGCATCCACTTCTGCTTCATCCCCGCTCACCTACCGCGATGCCGGAGTGGATATCGATGCCGGCGATGCATTGGTCGAACGCATCAAACCGGCGGCAAAACGCACCATGCGGCCGGAAGTGCTGGCCGGCATCGGCGGCTTCGGCGCGCTGTTCGAGATTTCGAAGAAGTTTCGCGAGCCGGTGCTGGTGTCCGGCACCGATGGCGTCGGCACCAAGCTCAAGCTGGCCTTCCAGTGGAACCGTCACGACACGGTCGGCCAGGATCTGGTGGCGATGAGCGTCAATGACATCCTGGTGCAGGGCGCCGAGCCGCTGTTTTTCCTCGACTACTTCGCGTGCGGCCGGCTGGACGTGAATACGGCGGCGACGGTGGTTGAAGGCATCGCCAAAGGGTGCGAAATCGCCGGCTGTGCGCTGATCGGCGGCGAGACAGCGGAAATGCCCAGCATGTACCCGGATGGCGAATACGACCTGGCTGGCTTCGCCGTCGGCGCGGTGGAAAAATCCCAAATCATCGACGGCCGCTCGATCCGGCCGGGCGACGTGGTGCTCGGCCTGGCATCGTCCGGCGCACACTCCAACGGCTATTCGCTGATCCGCAAGATCATCGAGCGCGCCAAGCCCGATCTGAAGATGAACATGGGCGGCGTGCCATTGGCCGACGCCGTGATGGCGCCGACGCGCATCTACGTCAAGCCGCTGCTCGCATTGATCCAGGCCATCCATGTCAAAGGCATGGCGCATATCACCGGCGGCGGCTTGACCGAGAACATCCCGCGCGTGCTGCCTGATCATCTGACGGCGATCATCGACCGCAAGAACTGGACCCTGCCGCCCCTGTTTCAGTGGCTGCAAAAGGAAGGCCAGGTGGCCGACGCCGAAATGCACCGCGTCTTCAACTGCGGCATCGGCATGGTGGTGATCGTGGCCGAGGCCGATGCCGGCGTGGCGCTGCAGTTGCTGGCGGCGGCCGGCGAGAGCGTCCATCACATCGGGCACATCGCGGCGCGTACAGAAGGTCAGGCGCAGACTATCGTAGTCTGAGTCGCCGTCTCTCCAGCGCCGAGTTTTTAAGGCGAGAGGTGGGCGTCAACCGCTGCGAACACGGCAGCGGTCGGATTCGATGCCAGCGGATCGATGATCCGCAAGTCATCCATGCTCTTCAGCCAGGTCAGTTGCCGCTTGGCGAACTGGCGCGTGGCAAATATGCCGCGATCGCGCAATTCACCCAGCGATATCTGCCCCTCGAGCATTTCCCACG
>JBIJDI010000023.1:0-14137 GCA_044344235.1 Sulfuritalea sp.
ATGAGCGAGGGCTTCCAGCAGGCCCAGCGCGATATGTACGCCAAACAGGCGAGGGAGGTGGACATCATCATCACCACCGCGCTGATTCCCGGCAAGCCCGCGCCCAGGCTGATCACCGCCGAGATGGTGAAGAGCATGAAGCCGGGCAGCGTGATCGTCGACATGGCCGCCGAGCGGGGCGGCAACTGCGAACTGACCGAGCCCGGCCAGTCGGTGGTGAAGCACGGCGTGACCATCGTCGGCTACACCGACCTGACCAGCCGTCTGGCGAAGCAGTCGTCGACGCTATACGGCACCAACCTGTTCCGCCTTGCCGAGGAGCTGTGCAAGACGAAAAGCGTAAAAGACGACGGCACCCTCGACGTCAATATGGACGATGAAGCCATCCGTGGCCTGACGGTCATCAAGGAAGGCACCGTCACCTGGCCGCCTCCGGCGCCCAAGGTGGTGGCGGCACCCGCTGCAAAGCCGGCAGCGGTGGCGGTGCAGAAGAAGAGCGGCGGTCACGGCAAGGCCAGCGAGCCGGCATCGGCCGGCAGCACGGCGATCACCTTCGGAGTCGCCGCGCTGGTGTTCTGGTTCGTCGGCGCCAACGCTCCGGCCGCGTTCCTCGCGCACTTCACGGTGTTCGTGCTGGCCTGCTTCGTCGGCTACATGGTGGTGTGGAACGTCACACCGGCCCTGCATACGCCGCTGATGAGCGTGACCAATGCGATCAGCAGCATCATCGCCATCGGCGCACTGGTGCAGGTGGGACCGGAAGGCTGGATACGCTGGCTGGCTGTGGCGGGCATCGCGCTCACCGCAGTCAATATGTTCGGCGGCTTCGCCGTGACCCAGCGCATGCTGGCCATGTTCCGCAAATAACCCGGGAGACACGACATGTCTGCAAATTTGGCAACCGTCTCCTATATCGGAGCAACGATTCTTTTCATCCTCAGCCTCGGCGGTCTTTCCAGCCCCGTGAGCTCTCGCCGCGGCAATCTCTACGGCATGATCGGCATGACCATCGCCGTGCTGGCGACCGTCTTCGGGCCGAAGGTGACAATGGCCGGCATTCCCTGGATCATCGGCGCCATGGTGGTCGGTGGCTCGATTGGTCTGTATGCGGCGCGTACCGTGCAAATGACCCAGATGCCGGAACTGGTGGCGCTGATGCATAGTCTGGTCGGTCTTGCGGCCTGCCTCGTCGGCTTCGCCAATTACATCGACCCGGCCGCGTCTGTCGGTCTGACCGATGCCGAAAAGCATATCCACGAAATCGAGATCTACATCGGCATCCTGATCGGGGCGGTCACCTTCTCCGGTTCCATCATCGCCTTCGGCAAGCTCTCGGGCAAGATCGGCGGCAACCCCCTGCTGCTACCGGCGCGCCATTGGATGAACCTGGCAGGCCTGCTGGTGATCATTTATTTCGGACGCGAGTTCATTAACGCCCCCTCGATAGCCGAAGGCATGATCCCGCTGTTCGTGATGACCGCGATTGCCCTGCTGTTCGGCATTCACATGGTGATGGCGATCGGTGGCGCCGACATGCCGGTCGTGGTCTCCATGCTGAACAGCTATTCCGGCTGGGCGGCTGCCGCCACCGGCTTCATGCTCGGCAACGACCTCCTGATCGTCACCGGTGCGCTGGTGGGTTCCTCCGGCGCCATCCTCTCGTACATCATGTGCCAGGCCATGAATCGCCACTTCATCAGCGTGATAGCCGGTGGTTTCGGCACCACCAGCGGCGCGACGCCGGTGGCGGGTGCGCAGCCGGCCGGCGAGGTTACGCCGATCAGCAGCGTCGAGACGGCGGAACTGCTGAACGAGGCCAAGAGCGTCATCATCGTTCCGGGCTACGGTATGGCGGTGGCCCAGGCGCAGCATACGGTGTATGAAATCACCAAGCATCTGCGCGCCAAGGGCGTCAATATCCGCTTTGGCATCCATCCGGTGGCGGGGCGCATGCCCGGCCACATGAACGTGCTGCTGGCCGAAGCCAAGGTGCCTTACGACATCGTGCTGGAAATGGATGAGTTGAACGATGACTTCCCGGCTACCGATGTGGTCATGGTTATCGGCGCCAACGACATCGTCAATCCGGGTGCGCAGGACGACCCCAACAGCCCGATTGCCGGCATGCCGGTGCTCGAGGTCTGGAAGGCCAAGACCTCGATCGTCATGAAGCGCAGCATGGCTTCGGGCTACGCCGGTGTCGACAATCCGCTCTTCTACAAAGAAAACAATCGGATGCTGTTCGGCGATGCGAAGAAGATGCTCGACGAGGTGCTGGTGTCGCTGAAGTCATCGGCCTGACCACGCGCAACATTGCGGGAGACTCCCGCAAGACAAAAACGCCACGGCATGCCGTGGCGTTTTTGTTGGAGCGCCAGCGATTGCGGCGGAAATCGGCGAGCAAGCGGTGTCGACTCCGGATAGCATTGCACTCATGAAACTCGATCCGGAAGCCTTGCAGCAGATCGTCGGCCGCACGCTCGAACATTATCAGGCGCGCGCCGAAGCCTTCTGGGAAGGCACGCGCAATCACGACGTCGAGCAGAACATCGAGGCTTTGCTGCGCCATGTGCAGGCGCCGCCGCCCTTCACGCTGCTGGATTTCGGCTGCGGCCCGGGGCGCGACTTGAAGGCGTTCGTGGAACGCGGACACCATGCGGTTGGTCTCGAAGGCGCGCCGGCGTTGGCGGAAATGGCACGCACCCATAGCGGCTGCGAAATCTGGCAGCAGGATTTTCTTCAGATGGACCTGCCCGACGGCCGGTTCGACGGCGTTTTCGCCAACGCATCCCTGTTTCACGTGCCACGCCAGGAGTTGGTCCGCGTGCTGCGGCAGTTGCATGCGACGCTGAAGCCGCAAGGCGTCTTGTTCAGTTCGAATCCGCGCGGCGAAAATCAGGAGAGCATCAACGGCGAGCGCTATGGCGTCTACTACGATCTCGCTACCTGGCGCGATTACCTGACGGCTGCCGGCTTCGTCGAACTGGAACACTATTATCGACCGGCGGGCTTGCCGCGCGAACAGCAGCCCTGGCTTGCCAGCGTCTGGCGCAGAGAGGAGAAGCCGTGATGTTGCGTCTGATGCTGGTCGGGGCAACAGGCGCGGTGGGGCGGGCCGTATTGGCGCAGGCGCTGTCGGATCGGCGTGTCGCCGAAGTCGTGGCGCTGACCCGGCGCCCGCTGCCCGCTGCGGAGAGACTTCTCAACGTCGTGGTCGACTTCGACAACTTGCCCGAGCAAGCGCCCTGGTGGACTGTGGATGCGGTGATTTGTACCTTGGGCACCACGCAGCGAGCGGCTGGCTCCAATGAGAAATTTGCTGCCGTTGATAGAGACCTGCCCGTGCGGATTGCGCGTCGCGCCCGTGCGGCTGGCGCAACACGTTTTGCCCTGAACTCATCGCTCGGCGCAGATGCCGGTTCAGGAAACTTCTATCTGCGTACCAAGGGTGAAGCTGAAGACGCGATTCGGGAGCTCGGCTATCCGGGCTATACCATCGTGCGGCCTTCGCTGATTGATGCCGAGCGCACCGAGAGCCGGCCCGGCGAACGTCTGGCCCTGACATTTGTGCGGCCGCTGAGTTCGCTGATTCCCCGTCGCTGGCGGGCGGTCACGCCAGAAGCAATTGCCCGCGCCCTGCTCAACGCCGCGCTGGCTTCGTCGCCCGGCAGCCGGGTGATCGAGTCCGAGGAACTGCACCAGCCGTCTGTCCGGGGCTGATCGTGGGACACCGCGCGATTCAGGCCGGTCTGTGGGGGGGCGCGGCGCTGGCTACGCTGGTGGCTGCGGCCGCTTGGTTTGGCGTCAGCGAGATCGGCAGTCCGGCATTCGATCGTGACGGGTTGATATTGGCCAACGCCTGGCGCAGCCCCTGGCTCGACGCGGCATTTCTGGGTCTGACCTGGATCGGATCCTTGATGCTGTTGCTGCCGCTGGTGTTGACGGCCGGCATCCTGCTATGGCGTCGGGGCTATCGCGGCGAGGCGCGCTTCCTCATTGCAGCTCTGGTGGGCGCCTCGCTGCTGGCTCAGTTGGCAAAGCATCTGGCGTTGCGCAATCGGCCGGATCTGTTTGCCGCACTGGCGTCGGTTGCATCGCCGTTGTCTTTTCCCAGTGCTCATGCGGTTCAGGCGACCGCGGCTGCCATGTCCGCTCTGGTCGTCGTTGCCCGTCTTGCCCCACGGCACAGGTATTGGGCCGCGCCGGCGCTGATTTCAATCGTGCTGCTGGTGGGCGTGTCGCGCATCTATCTGCAAGTGCATTTCCCCAGCGACGTACTGGCTGGAAGCCTCGCGGCGGGATTCTGGGTGGCCTGCCTGCATGCCTTGACGCTTGCCGGGGAGCCAGCTTCGGGCACCTGAGCAAGGCGCTGCTTTGCATGACGGGAATGTCCCTTCGGGGGCCATAAAAAAAGCGGGCCGCAGCCCGCTTTTTTATTTCCGGAGAAGCGGAAATTACTTCTTTGCGTCCTTCTTCTCTTCCTTCTTTTCTTCCTTCTTCATTTCCTTCTTCTCTTCCTTCTTTTCCATCTTCTTCTCGTCCTTCTTCATTTCTTCCTTCTTTTCCATCGGCTTGGCATCCTTGGCGGCGCCGCCATGGGAGGCAGCGAAGGAACCGACGGAAACGGTAGCGAAAGCGGCAGCGATTAGGATAGACAGTAGTTTGCTCATGTAAACTCCTTGGTTTTATAGAAAACGTGACGGCCAAATTGGCGCGCACGAACTATATACAACGTCTATGACTTTTGGCAAGTTGACCTAGTTGATGCGAATTCTCGTTCTTCCCCTGTTTCTGGCGCTGTTCGGGTTGGTGTTGTCGGCACATGCTGCGCCGCGCAAACCAGCCGCCGACACCGAAGTCCTCGAGCGACTGCCCCTGCGCGCCGGCGATGCGGGCGCGCGCGAACTGGCGGCCCTGCGCAGCGCGATGACGGCCGCCCCGAACGACGCGGCGCCAGCGACGCGCCTGGCGCAACGCTATTTCGATCTCGCCATGGCGCGAGGAGATCCTCGCTACGTGGGCTATGCCGAGGCAGTGGTGGGGCGCGTTGGCGGGCCCTTGCCGGCATCGCTGCGCTTCACCCGCGGTCTGCTGCGGCAGTATCGGCATGACTTCGAGGGGGCCCTGGCCGACTTCGCCGCGGCCGTGGCCATCGATCCTGATCTGGCGGCAGCACACGCCTGGCGTGGCGCGATTTATCTGGTTCAGGCCGACTATGTTGCGGCGCGCAATGAATGCGATGCCCTCCGGCACCTCGGTCGCGGCACCTTGGTGGGTGCGTGTATTGGTTTGGCGCAGGCTTACGGCGGCCAGCTTGAGGCCGGCTACCGCTCTTTGCAGCAGGCGCTGGTCGCCAGTGGCGACCCCGACAACCGGCTCTGGCTGCTGACCCGGCTCGGTGAAGTGGCGGCCTGGCGTGGCGAGTCGGCGCTGGCGGAACGGCATTACCGCGAAGCCCTGAGTCTTGGCCGTGATGACGGCTATCTGCTGGCGGCTTGGAGCGACTTCTTGCTCGACGCAGGGCGGCCGGCCGAGGTGGTCAAACAGCTGGCCGGATGGGAGGCGTCCGATAGTCTGTTGCTGCGACTGGCCGAGGCCGAGGCGGCACTGAAGTCGCCGGCTGCAGCGCGGCTGGCGCAGGCTCTGGACGAACGTTTTGCCGCCGCCAGGGTGCGTGGCGATACCACGCATCGCGCTGAGGAGGCGCGCTACCAGTTGCGCCTGCGCGGCGATGCGGCACAGGCCCTGCGTCTGGCGGTAGAGAACTACCGCGTCCAGCGCGAACCGCGCGACGCCCGCATCCTGCTCGAAGCCGCGATTGCGGCGCGGGACACCGCCGCCGCCCAGGTTGTGCGCGACTGGCTGGCGAGCAGCGGCTTCGAGGATGCGCGCCTGCGTCGCTTGGGCCAAGAGTCGGCGCTGGGGATACGGCGATGAGGCTGCGACGCTGGCTGCTTGGCCTGTTGTTACTGTTTTCGCTGCCGGTTCTGGCGCACAAGGCCAGCGACAGCTATCTGGTGCTCGACATCAAGGGCGCGACGGTGTCGGGGCAATGGGACATCGCCCTGCGCGACATCGATTTCGCCCTCGGGCTTGATCTGGATGGCAATGGCGAGATCACCTGGGGCGAACTACGCGCGCGCCAGGCCGATATCGATGCCTGGGCGCTGGGTCGCCTGACCCTGCTGCGCGGCGGCGGCTGCTCGTTGCAGGTGGCCGATCACCTGGTCGACAGCCACACCGACGGTGCCTATGCCGTGCTGCAACTCGCCGGCACCTGTCCCGCCGGCGGCGGTGAGCTGACGCTGACCTATCGCCTGCTGTTCGAACTCGATGCCCTGCATCGCGGCCTGTTGCGCCTGAATCTTGACGGCACGACGCAGACGGCCGTGCTGTCACCCGAACGCGCCGAGCAGCGCTTCAGCGCCGGCGAGGTATCGCGTCTGGCCCAGTTCGGCCAGTATCTGGTGGAAGGCATATGGCATATCTGGATCGGCTTCGACCATATCCTGTTCCTGCTCTCCCTGCTGCTGCCGGCAGTGCTGGTGCATGAGGCGGGACGCTGGCGTGGCGTCGCCAATTTTCGCCAGGCACTGGTCGAGGTACTCTGGGTGGTCACTGCATTTACCGTCGCCCATTCGATCACGCTCTCACTCGCGGCCCTGGGCCTGATCTCGCTGCCCTCGCGGCTGGTTGAATCGGCGATTGCGGCCTCGGTGGTGCTGGCCGCGGCGAACAACCTCAAGCCGCTGGTCGAGCATCGGCGCTGGATGGTGGCCTTCGGCTTCGGCCTGATCCATGGCTTCGGCTTTGCCAGCGTGCTGGCCGAACTGGGTTTGCCGCAAGAAACGCTGGTGATGTCGCTGCTCGGCTTCAACCTCGGCGTCGAAACCGGCCAGCTCGCCATCGTCGCGGTGTTCCTGCCGGTGGCCTATGCCCTGCGCGCCAGCGGTTTTTATCGGCGCGGCGTGTTCGTTGGCGGTTCGCTGATCACGCTCGTGATTGCGCTGATCTGGCTGGTCGAGCGGGCTTTCGATTTGAAACTGATCAGCGCCTGATGCGGCGTTTCAGGCGGCGCCTTGCCGCAAATCGTGTTCCGCCCAAAGGGCGCGGGCGAAAGCCTTCCATGCCGCACCGCCATGGGTATGGAGATCCTGTTCAGCGCTTTCCTTCATGATTGTCAGCATCAGCTGGGCGAGGCCGAAGAGTTCGATGCGGGCGTGATCAAGTTGATCCTCCGGCTCGCGGTTGTTTTTTTCGAGCCGGCAGTCCAGCGCCTGACGGGCCAGTTCGCGCACTTGCACGGCATCGGTCCAGTCGATGCCGAGAATCACGCCCTTGGTCTCGATTTCGTGCTCGATCTGCAGAGCTTGGCGGGAGTAGTTTTCGAAGCCGCTCACGGGGCTGGCTTTCGTGTGGCTTTTGCCGGCTTTGGCTTTGTCGTTGCGGCCGGCACCGGTCGCTTCGCCAGAAAGCGCGCGAGATAACGGCCGGTGTAGCTGCCCTTGATCTTCGCCACGTCCTCGGGCGTGCCAGTTGCGATGATGCGGCCGCCGCCGTCACCGCCTTCCGGGCCGAGATCGACCACCCAGTCGGCGGTCTTGATCACATCCAGATTGTGCTCGATCACCACCACGGTGTTGCCGTGGTCGCGCAGCCGGTGTAGTACCGTGAGCAGCATCTCGATGTCCTGGAAATGCAGGCCGGTAGTGGGCTCGTCGAGGATGTAGAGCGTGCGGCCGGTGTCGCGCTTGGAGAGTTCCAGCGCCAGCTTGACGCGCTGTGCCTCGCCGCCCGACAGCGTGGTGGCCGATTGCCCGAGCTGGATGTAGGAGAGACCGACATCCACCAGCGTCTGTAGCTTGCGCGCGACCACCGGCACCGGGTCGAAGAACTCGCGCGCCTGTTCCACGGTCATTTGGAGGACCTCGTGGATGGTTTTGCCCTTGTAGCGCACTTCCAGTGTCTCGCGGTTGTAGCGCTTGCCGTGGCAGACGTCGCAGGGGACGAAGATGTCGGGCAGGAAATGCATTTCGACCTTGATCATGCCGTCGCCCTGACAGGCCTCGCAGCGACCGCCCTTGACGTTGAAGCTGAACCGCCCCGGACTGTAGCCTCGTTCGCGCGATTGGGGCACGCCGGCGAACAGCTCGCGGATCGGTGTCAGCAGTCCGGTGTAGGTCGCCGGGTTGGAGCGCGGCGTGCGGCCGATCGGCGACTGATCGACATTGATCACCTTGTCGAAAAATTCGAGGCCTTCGATCTCGCGATGCGGCGCCGGTTCGTCGGCCGAGCCATAGAGGTGGCGCGCGGCGGCGGCGTAGAGCGTGTCGTTGATCAGCGTGGACTTGCCCGAGCCGGAAACACCGGTGATGCAGGTGAACAAGCCGACGGGAATCTGCAGATCGACGTGTTTCAGGTTGTTGCCGCTGGCGTCACGGATGCGCAGCTCGCGCAGGGCATTGGGCGGCGTGCGCCTGGCGGGTGTGGCGATCTCGCGCCGGCCGGAAAGAAAAGCGCCGGTCATCGATGCGCTGCTGGCCGCGACCTGTGCCGGAGTGCCTTCGGCCACCACATGACCGCCGTGTTCGCCCGCGCCCGGCCCCATGTCCACCACGTAGTCGGCCGACTCGATGGCTTCCAGATCGTGTTCGACCACGATCACCGTATTACCCAGATCGCGCAGATGGGTCAGCGTTTCCAGCAGGCGCGCGTTGTCGCGCTGGTGCAGGCCGATGCTGGGTTCGTCCAGCACGTACATCACTCCGGTGAGACCGGAGCCGATCTGCGAGGCGAGGCGGATGCGCTGCGCTTCGCCGCCCGACAGCGTTTCCGCCGACCGGTCGAGCGAGAGGTAGTCGAGCCCCACGTTGATCAGGAAGGACAGCCGCGCCGTGATCTCCTTGAGGATCTTCTCGCCGACCTGCGCCTTCTGTCCGGTCAGTGTCAGCAGGTTGAAGAAGTCGCGGCAATTGATCAGCGAGAGCCGGCTGAGGTCGGAGATCGTCTTGCCGCCGACGAAGACATGGCGCGCCTCGCGGCGCAGGCGCATGCCGCCGCATTCGGGGCAGGGCTTGTTGTTGAGATACTTCGATAATTCCTCTCGCACCGCCATCGAGTCGGTCTCGCGGTAGCGGCGTTCCAAGCTCGGAATGATGCCCTCGAAGGCATGACTGCGGTCGAAGCGCGTGCCCTTTTCGTTGAGATACTTGAACCTGATCTGCTCCTTGCCCGAGCCGTAGAGGACGATATCGGTGGTTGCCACGGGCAGTTTTTCGAAGGGCACATTGGTGTCGATGCCGTAATGCGCGGCCAATGACTCCAGCATCTGGAAGTAGAACTGGTTGCGCCGGTCCCAGCCCTTGATGGCGCCGGCGGCCAGGCTCAGGTGCGGATAGGCCACCACCCGCGCCGGATCGAAGAACTGGATCTGGCCCAGGCCGTCGCACTTCTGGCAGGCGCCCATCGGGTTGTTGAAGGAGAACAGGCGCGGCTCGAGTTCCTGCAGCGCGTAGTTGCACACCGGGCAGGCGAATTTCGACGAAAACAGGTACTCCTTGCCGCCGTCCATTTCGACAGCCAGCGCGCGGCCTTCGGCATGCATCAAAGCGGTTTCGAAACTCTCGGCCAGGCGCTGGCGCACGTCGGGGCGCACCTTGAGGCGATCCACCACGATGTCGATGGTGTGCTTCTGCGTCTTGGCCAGCTTGGGCAGGCTGTCGATGTCATGCACCGTGCCATCCACCCGCAGCCGCACGAAGCCCTGTGCGCGTAATTCGGCAAAAAGATCGAGCTGCTCGCCCTTGCGGTTGGCCACCACCGGGGCGAGGATCATCAGCTTCGTGTCCTCGGGCAGGGCCAGCACGTGATCGACCATCTGCGACACGCTGTTGGCCTCCAGCGGCAGGTCGTGGTCGGGACAATGCGGCGTACCGGCGCGGGCGTAGAGCAGGCGCAGGTAGTCGTGGATCTCGGTGACGGTGCCGACGGTGGAGCGCGGGTTGTGGCTGGTGGCCTTTTGCTCGATGGAAATCGCGGGACTCAGCCCTTCGATCAGGTCGACGTCGGGTTTTTCCATCAACTGCAGGAATTGCCGCGCGTAGGCCGACAGCGATTCGACGTATCGGCGCTGGCCCTCTGCATATAGCGTATCGAACGCTAGCGAGGATTTGCCTGAGCCGGACAGGCCGGTGATCACCGTCAGCCGGTTCCTCGGCAGATCGAGATTGATGTTCTTGAGGTTATGCGTTCGCGCGCCGCGAATCTTGATGAAGTCCATGGGGCAGGGCGGGTCTGTTCCGGGGAACCGGAAACTATACCCGCCTGTGATGGCGATAGCCATCGCGTCAATTCCGCGGACGGCCATGGGGCTGCTGCCGTCTGCCATGGAGTCCCCCGGTCGGGTCGATGGGGTTCGCATGTTTGTGCTTTAAAATGCGCCCATTCGCAGCACTACCGGGTATATCCGGTGACTTGATCCTCCGGCAAACCCCTGAACCCCATGCTTTCCCCCACTCCAGACGCCATGAGCCGCGATGAAAAGCGCGCTGGCGCCGCCTTGGCGTCCATTTTCGCGCTGCGCATGCTCGGCTTGTTCCTGATCCTGCCGGTATTCGCGATCCACGCGCAGACCATTCCCGGCGGCGACGACCTGACCCTGGTCGGTATCGCGCTCGGCGCCTACGGACTGACCCAGGCGATGTTCCAGATTCCCTTCGGCATGGCGGCCGACACCTTCGGGCGCAAGCGGGTGATCGTTACCGGCTTGCTGCTGTTTGCCTTCGGCTCGGCGGTGGCGGCCTTGTCGACCGACATCTGGTGGGCCATCATCGGACGCGTGCTGCAGGGCGCCGGGGCTATTTCGGCTGCGGTTACCGCTTTGGCCGCAGACCTGACACGCGAACAGCATCGCACCAAGGTGATGGCGATGATCGGGTCCTCAATCGGGCTGGTGTTCGCCATTTCGCTGGTGGCGGCTCCCGCGCTGTATGCCGCGATCGGCATGAACGGAATTTTCTGGATGACGGCGGTTCTGGCGATTGCCGCCATTGGCCTCGTAACGCATGTGGTGCCCCCGGCACCGCTTTTGCCGCCGGGCCCCAAGCCGCCGTTTCGCGATGTTCTGTTTGACACCCAGTTGCTTCGGCTGAACTTCGGCATCTTCACCCTGCATATGGTGCAGATGGCCATGTTTGTCGTCGTCCCGGGCCTGTTGATCCGCTACGGCGGCCTGTCGCTGGCCTCGCACTGGAAAATCTACCTGCCAGCGGTGCTGGCGTCTTTCGTCCTGATGGTGCCGGCGATCATCCTTGCCGAGAAGCGCAACAAGGTGCAGCCGGTATTCGTCTTTGCCATCGGCCTGTTGCTCGCCACACTTCTGGCGATGGGGATCGGTAGCACGAACTTCACGGTGCTGGCTGGCGGCTTGCTGAGTTTTTTCGTTGCTTTCAATATTCTTGAAGCCATGCTGCCGTCGCTGATCTCCCGCATCGCGCCGCCGCGCGCCAAGGGTGCGGCGCTCGGCGTCTACAACACCACGCAGGCGCTCGGCCTGTTCCTCGGCGGGGCACTGGGCGGCTGGCTGGTGAAAAATTTTGATGCCGGTGCGGTGTTCTTTGGTGGTGCAGCGATGGCCGCACTCTGGCTGGTCGCTGCGGCCACCATGCCGCCGGTGCCTGTGCGCCGGGCAGTTGCGACGGCGCCGTCCGCGCATGGCATACTTGAAACAAAATCCTAGGAGGAATTAGCATGGCGTCAGTCAATAAGGTCATCATCGTCGGCAATCTGGGCCGCGATCCGGAAGTGCGCTACACGCCGAACGGCGATTCGATTACCAACGTCACCATCGCCACCACCGATACCTGGAAGGACAAGGCCACCGGTGAGAAAAAGGAAGCCACCGAATGGCATCGCGTGGTGTTCTTCGGCAAGCTGGCCGAGATCGCCGGCCAGTATTTGAAGAAGGGCCGCCAGGTGTATGTCGAAGGCGCTTTGCGCACCCGCAAGTGGCAGGACAAGGAAGGCCAGGAGCGCTACACGACCGAGATTGTCGCCAACGAAATGAAAATGCTCGGCTCCCGCGAGGGCATGAGCGACGCACCGCCGCGCGAGAGCGGGGGGGGCGCCGGTGCCGCCAGTGGTGGTGGCAATCGTCCCGCCGCGGCCGCGCAGCCGGCCGGCAGCAACTTCAACGATTTCGAGGACGATATCCCGTTCTGACGTCTTTGACGGCTTGGGATAATGTTCGCCAAATGAGCGACACGAGGTGAGCATGCCCGAAAAACTCAAACTGCTTTCGTGGCGCGACATCGTGTTGATCGCGCTGCCTTCCCTGTTGCTGATCATCGGTGCGTTCTGGCTGGCGGCGCAGTTCATCAAGCCGGCGCCGCCTGATCAATTGATCATCAGCACCGGCGGCGAGAGCGGCGCGTACCAGCGCTTCGCGGCCCGCTACAAGGATGTTCTGGCCCGCTACGGCGTAGCGCTGGTGGCAAAGCCGTCTGCCGGTTCGCCGGAGAATCTGGAGCGGCTGCGCAATCCGGAATTCGAGGTCGATGCCGGTTTCATCCAGGGTGGCACGGCGCGTCTGGGGGAAGAGGACGAACTGGTTTCGCTGGGCGACATGTATTACGAGCCCTTGTGGATCTTCTACCGCGAGGCCGCCTTGCGTGGCGGCAACAGGGTGCTCGATCTCAAAGGCAAGCGCGTCGCCATCGGCGGCGCGGGCAGCGGCACGCATCATCTCGCTATGGAACTGCTGGCGGCCAACGGACTGGATGCGAAGAATACAAAATTGATCGAGGTTGGCGGCCTGAGTCTGGTCGAGAGCATGCAGAAGGGTGAAGTCGATGCCGTGTTCGTCGTTGGGCCGACGCAGTCTTCGCTGGTCTGGGCGCTGCTCTATACACCGGGCGTAAGCCTGATGAGTTTGGCCCATGCCGAAGCCTACACGCGGCGCTTTCCGCATCTGGCGCGCCTGGTGTTGCCGCGCGGGGCCATCGACCTGACGCTGGACATCCCGCCGCACGACACGCAACTGGTGTCGCCGATGGCGACGATACTGGTGCGTGAAGATACGCATCCGGCCTTGATCGACTTGCTGATGCAGGCGGCCAGCGAGGTGCATGGCGCGCCCGGCGTGTTCCAGAAGCCGGGCGAATTCCCGCGCGCCGGGCATAGCGAATTTCCGCTGTCGAAGGAGGCCGAGCGCTACTACAAATCCGGCAAGCCCTTCCTGCAGCGCTATCTGCCGTTCTGGGCGGCGACGCTGATCGATCGCATGGTGGTGATGCTGGTGCCGCTGCTGGCGGTGCTGGTGCCGCTGTTCAAGTTCGCGCCGCAGATTTATGGCTGGCGCGTACGTTCGCGCATCTACCGGCGGTATGGCGAATTGAAGTTTCTTGAGAACGAGCTGAATGAAGATCCGGGTCAGCGCAGCCGTGCCGAGTGGATGGAGAAGCTCGACGCCATCGAGAAGGACGCCAGTGGCATCCGCACTCCGCTGACGTTCTCGGACATGCTCTATACCCTGCGCGGGCACATCGATCTCGTTCGCGACATGATCCTGCGCCGCACGACGGCTTAAGTCGCCGTACCGGACTCTGTCTGCCGGGAATTCCGCTTCGCGGGCCGGCAAGCGCCGACTTTCTAAAGCCGGCGGATCTTGTCCATCAGCGCGGTGGTGGAGCGCTCGTGAATGAAGGGGATGGAATGTACCGTGCCGCCCCAGCCCGTCACTTCCCGGTAGCCGACGATTTTTTCCACGGGCCAGTCGCCGCCCTTGACCAGTACCTCCGGGCGGCAGTCGAGGATGCGCTTGAGCGGCGTGTCCTCGTCGAACCAGGTCACCAGCGCTACGCATTCGAGTGAGGCCAGCAGCGCCATGCGGTCGGCCAGGGGATTGATCGGCCGGTCGTCGCCCTTGCCCAGGCGCCTGACCGAATCATCCGAGTTGGCGGCGACGATCAGTGAGGCCCCAAGGCTGCGCGCCTGCGCCAGATAGGTGACATGACCGCGATGCAGGATGTCGAAGCAGCCGTTGGTAAATACCAGCGGCCGCGGCAGCAGGGCGATGCGCGCGGCGAGATCGGCCGGGGCGGTGATCTTGGCCTCGAAGGCCGGCAATGAATACGCCATG